>JAIFNE010000046.1 GCA_020047875.1 Hydrogenophaga sp. | reverse complement strand
AACTCACGCGCCTTGGCGGTGAGGCCGCGGCCGATGATGAGGTTGATGCGGCCGCCGGCGCGCACTTCGTCGAACAGCACGTCGCTCTTGAGCTTGAACTCAACCACGGTTTCGCCGTTTTTCACTATTCTGCCGTCGTAGGGCAGCACATCGACCACATCGCCCATTTCCAGCTTGGACACATCCACTTCAATCGGCAACGAGCCCGAGTCTTCCTGGGTGTTGAAAAAGATGGGGGCGATCTTGCCGCCCAGCGTCACGCCACCAAACCGCTTGTTGGGCACAAACGGAATGTCTTGCCCGGTGGCCCAAATCACGCTGTTGGTTGCGCTCTTGCGGCTGGAGCCGGTGCCGACCACATCGCCCACGTAGGCCACCAGATGGCCTTTTTTCTTCAGGTCTTCAATGAACTGCATCGGGCCGCGCTTGCCGTCTTCCTCGGGCTTGAAGGCGGCGTCTGGGCGGGTGTTTTTCAACATCGCCAGGTAGTGCATGGGAATATCCGGGCGCGTGGTGGCGTCTGGTGCGGGCGAAAGGTCGTCGGTGTTGGTCTCGCCCGGCACCTTGAACACGGTGATGGTGATCTTTTTCTCCACCTCGGGGCGGCTGGTGAACCACTCGGCATCGGCCCAGCTCTGGATCACTTCCTTGGCCTTGGCGTTGCCAGCCTTGGCCTTTTCCGCCACGTCGTTGAAAAAGTCGAACATGAGCAGCGTCTTTTTCAGGGCTTCGGCGGCCACGCCGGCCACCTCGGCGTCGTCCAGCAGCTCGATCAGCGGGTGCACGTTGTAGCCGCCGACCATGGTGCCGAGCAGTTCGGTGGCCTTGGCCTTGGAGATCAGGCCCACTTTTTCATCGCCATGCGCCACCGCGGCCAGGAAACTGGCCTTGACCTTGGCCGCATCGTCCACGCCCGGGGGCACGCGGTGCGTGAGCAGGTCCATCAAAAACGCATCTTCGCCGGCGGGCGGGTTTTTGATCAGCTCGATCAGCGCGGCCACCTGCTTGGCATCGAGTGCGAGCGGGGGAATGCCCAGGGCAGCGCGATCGGCGGCGTGGGCGCGGTAAGCGGTGAGGAAGTCGGACATGGTTTTCTCCAGAAGGATGGGAGGGAACGGTTGAAACAAACTCAGCGGGGTGGTGACGACTCGGGAAACCAGCGGCCCACGGCAGCGGGCAGCGCGCGGCCGGTCTGGTGGGCGCGCTCAAGTAGCTGCCAGTAGAAGCGGTAGCTGGCGCGGTCGTGCAGCCGGCCTTCGAAGGACACGGGCGCCCAGTCGGCCGCGGCCGCGCGCTCGATGATCTCGGCGGCGTTGTGAATCGCGGGCTCGCTGGGCGCAAACGCCGCCAGAATGGGCCGGATCTGCTCCGGGTGAATGCTCCACATGCGGGTGTAGCCCAGCGTGTCGGCGGCCAGCCGCGCAGCGTGCGAGAGCGCAGCAGTGTCTTTGAATTCGGTCACCACATTGTGCGAAGGCACCTTGCCATGGGCGTGGCAGGCGGCGGCAATCTCCAGCTTGGCGCGCAACACCAGCGGGTGCGCGAATTGCCCCGCCACACCCATGCCCTCGGCCGGGATCGCGCCGCCGTGGGCCGACACGAAGTCCATCAGACCAAAGCTGAGCGACTGCACGCGCGGATGCGCCACGATGTCAAAGGCCCGGTGTACCGCTGCCGGCGACTCGATCAGCACCTGCAACGGCAGGGTGCGGGCGCCCGCGGCATCCAGCGCGTCGGCAGCCCGCTGCACATCGGCCACCGACTCAACCTTGGGCACCATCACGTGACACAACCGGTGTCCGGCGGTGCCGACGATGCGGGCCACATCGGCCTGAAAGTGGACGTGATCCACCGGATGCACCCGCACCGCCACCCGGGCCTGGCGTGGCGCATCGAGCGCCAGCTGGGTGACCAGCGCCGCGTGGTCCGCCTCGCCGCCCACCGGGGCGCCGTCTTCGCAATCGAGCGTGACGTCGAACACGCAGGTGCCGAACTCGGCCGTCATCTCGGCCTGCAGCTGCAGGCTTTTCTTCATACGCGCCTCAACGCCGCTGTAGTGATCGCAGACCGGCAGCGAAAACGCGCCGGCCTGGGCACCAAGCAAGATGTCGCGGGGATGCGGTTTCACGTGCACAAATCCGTGAGCAAGCAGCGATCGCCGTGGCACGCTTCGCGCAACACCCGTGGGACCGACTGGGCCGGGCCACAGGTTTGGTCGCCCTGAGGGGAAGACGCGAAGCGGCGCAGGAGGATCACAGCAGATGCTTGACGCCGTCTTTCTCGCCCTCGAGCTCGGCCAACGTCTTGTCGATGCAGGTTTGCGAGAACGCATCGATTTCCAGGCCTTCGACCACTTTGTATTCGCCGTTCTCGCAGGTCACGGGGAAGCCAAACATGGTGTCTTTCGGAATGCCGTACTGGCCGTCCGACGGAATGCCCATGGTGACCCACTTGCCCTGGGTGCCCAGCGCCCAGTCGCGCATGTGGTCGATGGCGGCGTTGGCGGCGGACGCGGCGGAAGACGAGCCACGCGCTTCAATGATGGCTGCGCCGCGCTTGCCCACCGTGGGCAGGAACACGTTGGCATTCCATTCCTGGTCGTTGATCATCTTGGCCACGCTCTCACCCTTGATGGTGGCGAAGCGGTAGTCGGCGTACATGGTGGGCGAGTGGTTGCCCCAGACGGCCAGCTGCTCGATATCGGCCACGGGCTTGCCGGTTTTGGCCGCAATCTGGCTGGCTGCGCGGTTATGGTCCAGGCGCAGCATGGCGGTGAAGTTCTTGCGCGGCAGGTCAGGCGCGCTCTTCATGGCAATGTAGGCATTGGTGTTGGCCGGGTTGCCGACCACCAGCACCTTGACGTTGCGCGAGGCCACGGCGTTGAGCGCCTTGCCCTGCGCCGTGAAGATGGCGCCGTTCACAGCCAGCAGCTCGGCGCGCTCCATGCCGGGGCCGCGCGGACGCGAGCCCACCAGCAGCGCGTAGTCGGCGTCTTTGAAGGCGGTCATCGGGTCGCCGTGGGCGGTCATCTCCACGAGCAGCGGGAACGCGCAATCGTCCAGTTCCATCATCACGCCCTTGAGCGCTTTTTGCGGCCCTTCCACCGGAACCTCCAGCAACTGCAGGATCACCGGCTGGTCTTTGCCCAGCATTTCGCCGGAAGCGATACGAAACAGCAGGGCGTAACCAATCTGACCAGCGGCACCGGTGACGGCAACGCGAACGGGCTTTTTGCTCATGGGAAAACTCCAGAAATGGACGGTGGACAGGAAGGGAAATTCGGACGGCAGAGCGTGTGAAACACCCGGCCAACCCTCGCCACCCGACGGCCTAGCCAGGCACAAAATGGGCAGCGAAGTCAGGCGCGGAGTGTACCCTCGGAAACCCTGATAGGTCAATTTGTCTTATGTCTTATATAAGATATGATAAACACCGCCTCGCACCATTTGGCGCCTTGTCTGCCATGCCCACCACCCCCTCCCCGACCAGCGATTTGCCCGAGCCTGACCCGCGCAGCGCGGGCTCCGACAGCGAGGCGCCCGCGTTCAGCCCGCTGTATCAGCAGATCAAAACGCTGATCCTGCGCAGCCTTCAGACCGGCGAATGGAAACCGGGCGACGCCATACCCAGTGAATTCGAGCTGGCAGCCCGCTACCGGGTGAGCCAGGGCACGGTGCGCAAGGCGATCGACGAGCTGGCCACCGACAACCTGCTGGTGCGCCGCCAGGGCAAGGGCACCTTTGTGGCCACCCACGCCGAGGCCCTCACCCAATACCGGTTTCTTCGCCTGCTGCCCGACACCGGCGACCTCGACGGGCAAGGTCCGGCAGAGCGCCGGATCATCGAATGCCGGCGCCAGCGCGCCAGCGCCGAGGTGGCGCGGCAGCTCGGTGGGCGCACCGGCGATCCGGTGCTTCAGGTCAAGCGGGTGCTGTCGTTTTCTGGGGCGCCGGCGATCCTGGAAGACATCTGGCTGCCTGGCGGCGCCTTCAAGGGCCTCACGCTGGAGACGCTCTCCGATGACACCGGGCCGATGTATGCGCTGTTTGAAGCCCGGTTCGGCGTGCGCATGGTGCGCGCGGTGGAAAAAATCAAGGCGGTTGGCGCCGACGCCGATGCCGCGCGGCTGCTCGCCGTCAGCGAAGGCCAGCCGCTGCTGAGCGTTGAACGGGTGGCCTACACCTACAACGACGTCCCGATGGAATGGCGGCGCGGCCTGTACCGGACCGATGGCCGGCACTACCGCAACGAGCTGAGCTGAGCCGGACTGAACCGAATTCAGCTGCATTCCCCCAGAGTCCCACCGTCAGTCTCCGGTATGGTGCATTGCAATAGAATTTGCAGCCTGTGCCAACGGGTTACCAACGCGTTACATCAGCCGGCCACCCCGCATCCACCCCGCAAGAAAGCACCCTCACCATGACCGAAGCGAGTCGCAAGCGGCCCGAATTCCGCAACATCAACGCCTTCAAGGACCTGACCACTTACCGCATGACGCCGGCGGCCTGGGTGTCCATCCTCCACCGGGCCAGCGGCGCCTTGATGTTTTTGCTGCTGCCGCTGATTGTCTGGCTGTTCGACACCTCCGTGTCGTCCGAAATTTCGTTCGCCAGCTTCACGTCGGCCTTCTCAGCCGGGGTGGGTTTTGTGCCGGGCTGGCTGTTCAAGCTGGTGGTGCTGGCCATCATCTGGGCTTACCTGCACCACCTGCTCGCCGGCCTGCGCCATGTCTACATGGACGCCACGCACAAGGTGACCAAGGAATTTGGCAAGTCCACCGCCCTGATCACCCTGGTTCTGAGCATCGGGCTCACCCTCGTGTTGGGCGCCAAGCTGTTCAATCTCTACTGATGGCGGTGCAGACCTCCTGGTCTGCACCTTGCCTGCGATCCCGCATCCTCCTCACCCCCCAAGGACACACCAAGATGGCTGTCAACTACGGAACCCAGCGCGTCACCCCCGGCGCGCACTTCGGCACACGCGACTGGCTGGCCCAGCGCATCACTGCGGTGCTGATCACGTTGCTCACGCTGATCCAGCGGCCCGATTGGCTACGAGTCCTGGGCAGCCATCTTTGCCGCTCAATGGATGAAGGCGCTCACCTTCGCCGTGTTCGCCGCGTTGGTTTATCACGTCTGGGTTGGCATGCGCAACATCTGGATGGACTACGTCAAGCCACCGGGCATTCGCCTCGGTCTTCACGTCTTCACCATCGTCTGGCTCGTGGCCTGCCTGGGCTGGGCCGTTCAAGTTCTCTGGAGGCTCTGATTCCATGTCTGCAACCGCAAATCTCCCCACCCGCCAGTTTGACGTCGTGATCGTCGGCGCCGGCGGCTCTGGCATGCGTGCCTCGCTGCAACTGGCGCGCGCTGGCCTCAAGGTGGCCGTTCTCTCCAAAGTGTTCCCGACCCGTTCGCACACGGTGGCCGCCCAGGGCGGCATCGGTGCCTCGTTGGGGAACATGAACGAAGACAACTGGCACTACCACTTTTACGACACCATCAAGGGCTCCGACTGGCTGGGCGACCAGGATGCGATCGAGTTCATGTGCCGCGAAGCCCCCAAGGTGGTGTATGAGCTGGAACACTTCGGAATGCCCTTCGACCGCAACCCGGACGGCACCATTTATCAGCGTCCGTTCGGCGGCCACACCGCCAACTATGGCGAGAAGCCAGTGCAACGCGCCTGCGCAGCGGCCGACCGCACCGGCCACGCCATGCTGCACACCCTGTACCAGCAAAACGTGGCGGCCCGCACCACGTTCTTCGTGGAATGGATGGCGCTTGACCTGATCCGCGACGCCGACGGCGACGTGGTGGGCGTGACCGCGATGGAAATGGAAACCGGGGAAACCTATCTCCTGCAGGCCAAGACCACTTTGCTGGCCACCGGTGGCGCGGGCCGCATTTTTGCGGCATCGACCAACGCCTTCATCAACACCGGTGACGGCCTGGGCATGGCCGCCCGCGCCGGCATTCCGCTGGAAGACATGGAGTTCTGGCAGTTCCACCCCACCGGCGTGGCCGGCGCTGGCGTGTTGCTGACCGAGGGCTGCCGCGGAGAAGGCGCCATTCTGCTCAACAGTGAAGGCGAGCGCTTCATGGAGCGCTACGCACCGACGCTGAAAGACCTGGCGCCGCGGGACTTCGTTTCGCGCTGCATGGACCAGGAAATCAAGGAGGGCCGGGGCTGCGGACCCAACAAGGACTACGTGCTCTTGAAACTGGATCACCTGGGCGCTGACACCATCCACAAGCGCCTGCCCTCGGTCTACGAAATCGGCGTGAACTTTGCCAACGTGGACATCACCCGCGAACCGATCCCGGTGGTGCCGACCATCCACTACCAGATGGGTGGCATCCCCACCAACATCAACGGTCAGGTGGTCACCCCCGACGGCAACGGCGCCCAAAAGATCGTCAACGGTTTGTACGCCGTGGGCGAATGCTCCTGCGTGAGCGTGCACGGCGCCAACCGCCTGGGCACCAACTCGCTGCTCGACCTGCTGGTGTTTGGCCGCGCGGCGGGCAACCACATCGTGCAATACAACGACAAGAACAAGACCCACAAGCCCCTGCCAGCCGACGCCGCCGACAAAACCCTGGCGCGCCTGGCGCGCCTGGATGCCAGCACAGACGGCGAGTACGCTCAGGACGTGGCCAACGATCTGCGCGCCGCGATGCAGCAACACGCTGGCGTGTTCCGCACCCAGGCCAGCATGGACGAAGGCGTGAGGAAGATCAACGCGATGCGCGAGCGCGTCAACAAGATCGTGCTCAAGGACAAGTCCAAGGTGTTCAACACCGCGCGCATTGAAGCGCTGGAGGTGGAGAACCTGATCGAGTGCGCCCAGGCCACCATGACCTCGGCCGCTGCCCGCCACGAATGCCGCGGCGCCCACACGGTCAACGACTACGAGCGCCCCGCCGACGACGCACAGTTCCCGCTGGGCCGCAACGACGCCGAGTGGATGAAGCACACGCTGTGGCACAGCGCCGACAACAGCCTGAGCTACAAGGCGGTCAACCTCAAACCCCTGACGGTGGAATCCGTTCCACCCAAGGTCCGCACCTTCTGAGATCGAACCGAACCGGAGCACCCCATGTCACTTCGCACATTCAAGATCTACCGCTACGACCCCGAGAAGGACGCCAAGCCGTACATGCAGACCATCGAGGTCGAGCTCGACGGCCACGAGCGCATGTTGCTCGACGCGTTGATGAAGCTCAAGAAGGTCGATCCATCGATCTCGTTTCGCCGCTCCTGCCGCGAGGGCGTGTGCGGTTCGGACGCGATGAACATCAACGGCAAGAATGGTCTGGCGTGTCTCACCAACATGAACACCCTGCCCGGCGTGATCACCCTCAAGCCCCTGCCGGGTTTGCCGGTGGTGCGCGACTTGATCGTGGACATGACGCTGTTCTTCAAGCAATACAACAGCATCAAGCCCTACCTGATCAACGACAGCGTGCCGCCCGAAAAAGAGCGTCTGCAGAGCCCTGAGGAGCGCGACGAGCTTAACGGCCTGTACGAGTGCATCCTGTGCGCCAGCTGCTCCACCAGCTGCCCCAGCTTCTGGTGGAACCCCGACAAATTCGTCGGCCCGGCTGGTCTGCTCCAGGCGTACCGCTTCATTGCCGACAGCCGCGACGAAGCCACTGCCCAGCGCCTGGACAACCTGGAAGACCCGTACCGCCTGTTCCGCTGCCACTCGATCATGAACTGTGTCGACGTTTGCCCCAAGGGTCTGAACCCCACCAAGGCGATCGGCAAGATCAAGGAAATGTTGGTCATGCGCTCGATCTGAGCGCGCCCGTCACACGATCCATGAACGCCACCGACAGCCTTGACGCGCCGATTGACGCGCGAGCCCTGAGCAAGCTGCGCTGGCGCTGCCGCCGGGGCTTGCTCGAGAACGACCTGTTCATTGAGCGCTTTTTCGACCAACACGCCGCCGATCTCACCGTCAGGCAGGCCGAAGCTCTCGGGGCTCTAATGGATCTGTCCGACAACGATCTGCTCGATCTGTTGCTGGGCCGCAAAGCTCCCGAGGGCGAAATGGCCCGAACCGATGTCAGCCACGTGCTGAGCCTGTTGCGTACGGCACGGCCCACCGCTTGAAACCGCTTGTTTAAGGAAACCGCATGAAACTCGTAGACAACAAAGCCACCCTGTCGTTCTCCAACGGCAGCCCGAGCGTCGATCTGCCCATGTACGCCGGTACCGTGGGGCCCGATGTGATCGACATCCGCAAGCTGTATGCGCAGACTGGCATGTTCACCTACGACCCGGGCTTCCTCTCCACCGCCTCCTGCCAGTCGGCCATCAGGGCGAACTGCTTTATCGGGGCTACCCGATCGAGCAACTGGCCACACGATGCGACTACCTGGAAACCTGCTACCTGCTGCTCAACGGCGAGCTGCCGAATGAGGCGGAGCGCAAGGCCTTTCACTCGATGGTGACCAACCACACGATGGTGAACGAGCAGATGCAGTTCTTCCTGCGCGGGTTCCGCCGGGATGCGCACCCGATGGCCATCCTGACCGGACTGGTCGGCGGCATGTCGGCCTTCTATCACGACAGCACCGACATCAACAATCCGAAGCACCGCGAGATCGCAGCGATTCGCCTGATTGCCAAAATGCCGACGCTGGTGGCGTTGTCTTACAAGTACAAAATGGGCCAGCCCTACATGTACCCCAAGAACAACCTGTCTTACGCGGGCAACTTCCTGCGCATGATGTTTGGTACACCGTGTGAGGACTACGTGGTCAACCCGGTGATCGAGCGCGCGCTCGATCGCATCTTCATCCTGCACGCAGACCACGAACAAAACGCATCCACCTCCACCGTGCGCCTGTGCGCCTCGTCGGGCACCAACCCGTTCGCTGCGATCGCCGCCGGTGTGGCCTGCCTGTGGGGCCCTGCCCACGGCGGCGCCAACGAAGCCTGCCTGAACATGCTGGAAGACATTCAAGCCCAGGGCGGTGTGGCCAAGGTGGGTGAGTTCATGGAGAAGGTCAAAGACAAGAACTCCGGCGTGAAGCTCATGGGCTTTGGCCACCGCGTGTACAAAAACTACGACCCCCGCGCCAAGCTCATGCAGGAAACCTGCAACGAGGTTCTGGCCGAGCTGGGTCTGGAAAACGATCCGCTGTTCAAGCTCGCCAAAGAGCTGGAGCGCATTGCGCTGGAAGACGAGTATTTCGTGTCGCGCAAGCTCTACCCGAACGTCGATTTCTACTCCGGCATCGTGCAGCGAGCCATTGGCATTCCGGTGAACCTGTTCACCGGCGTCTTCGCGCTGGCCCGCACCGTGGGCTGGATTGCCCAGCTCAACGAAATGATCGGCGACCCCGAGTACAAGATCGGCCGTCCACGGCAGCTGTTCACCGGCTCGCCCAGCCGCGACATTCCGGGCTTCAAGCGCTGAAAATGGCGGGTCGGCAACCAGCCGAACGCCCGGAACATTGCCCGCCCCGCACCCTGCGGCGCGGGCAATTTTTTTGAGACAGCGCCCGGCCCGCGCCCGAAGCGCGCAGGGCGGCACCGCGCGGCCCTTGCCCTAAAATCGAATTCCCGCCCAACGAACTGCCGAGTCACACGCCACCATGGGACGCACCCTTTACGACAAGATCTGGGACGAGCACGTCGTCCACAGCGAAGAAGATGGCACCTCCGTGCTCTACATCGACCGGCATCTGGTGCACGAGGTGACCAGTCCGCAGGCCTTTGAAGGCCTGCGCCAGGCCGGCCGAAAAGTCTGGCGGGTCAGCTCCATCGTCGCCACCGCCGACCACAACACGCCGACCACCGGCTGGGAGCATGGCTACGCCGGCATCACCGATCCGATCAGCAAAGAACAGATCGTCACGCTGGACAAAAACGTTGCCGAATTCGGCGCAGCGGCCTTCTTCCCTTTCATGTCCAAGCGCCAGGGCATCGTGCATGTGATCGGCCCCGAAAACGGCGCCACCCTGCCCGGCATGACCGTGGTCTGCGGCGATTCCCACACCTCCACCCACGGCGCTTTCGGTGCGCTGGCCCATGGCATCGGCACCAGCGAGGTGGAGCACGTGATGGCCACGCAAACCCTGCTGGCCAAGAAGGCCCGCAACATGCTGGTGAGGGTCGACGGCACCCTGGGCAGGGGTGTCACCGCCAAAGACATCGTGCTCGCCATCATCGGCAAGATCGGCACCGCAGGTGGCACCGGCTACACCATCGAATTTGGTGGCAGCGCGATCCGCGCGCTCAGCATGGAAGGCCGCATGACGGTCTGCAACATGGCCATCGAAGGCGGCGCGCGCGCCGGTCTGGTGGCGGTGGACGAAAAAACCATCGACTACGTGAAGGGCCGGCCGCTGTCGCCCACGGGCGTCGAATGGGATCAGGCGGTGGCCTACTGGAAGACGCTCAAGTCCGATCCCGACGCCAGCTTCGACGCCGTGGTGGAGCTCGATGCAACCCACATCGTGCCGCAGGTGACTTGGGGCACTTCACCCGAAATGGTGTTGGGCGTGGACGGCTGCGTGCCCGATCCCGACAAGGAAAAAGACCCGAACAAACGAGGCGCCATCGAGCGCGCGCTCACCTACATGGCGCTGCAACCGGGCAAGCCACTCAACGACATCTTTGTCGACAAGGTGTTCATCGGCTCCTGCACCAACAGCCGAATCGAAGACATGCGCGAGGCTGCAGCACTGGTGAAAAAATTGGGTCGCAAAGTGGCGAAAAACATCAAGCTGGCGATGGTGGTGCCCGGCTCCGGTCTGGTGAAAGAGCAGGCCGAGCGCGAGGGCCTGCATGAAATCTTCAAGGCGGCAGGCTTTGAGTGGCGTGAGCCAGGTTGCTCCATGTGCCTGGCAATGAACGCCGACCGGCTGGAGCCGGGCGAGCGCTGCGCCTCCACCAGCAACCGCAACTTCGAGGGTCGCCAGGGCGCTGGCGGCCGCACACACCTCGTCTCCCCCGCCATGGCGGCCGCTGCGGCCATCCATGGTCACTTCGTCGATGTCCGTCAATTTGTCTGAAAGGAAGCTGCCATGAAACCGATCATTGCCCTCTTCGCCGCTGCTGCCCTCATGTTCCTGAGCGCCTGCAACACCGTGAAAGGTGTGGGCCAGGACATTCAGAAGGGCGGTCAGGTGCTGGAAGACGCGGCCAAAAAGAAATGACGCCGTTCACCACCCACCGCGGCTTGGTCGCGCCGATTGACCGGGAAAACGTCGACACCGACGCCATCATTCCCAAGCAGTTTCTGAAGTCGATTCACAAGACCGGCTTTGGCCCCAACCTGTTTGACGAGTGGCGCTATCTCGACAAAGGCGAGCCTGGTCAGGACCCGGCCAGCCGCAAGGCCAACCCCGACTTCGTGCTGAACCAACCGCGCTATGCGGGCGCTTCCATCTTGCTGGCGCGCAAGAACTTCGGTTGCGGCTCCAGCCGCGAACACGCGCCCTGGGCGATCGGGCAATACGGTTTTCGCGCCCTGATCGCCCCGAGTTATGCCGACATCTTTTTCAACAACTGCTTCAAAAACGGCATCTTGCCCATCGTGCTGCCGGAGGCCCAGGTGGATCGCCTGTTCAACGAAGTCGCGGCCTTCCCCGGCTACGAACTGACGATCGATCTGGAGCGACAGCGCGTGGTCTTGCCCCAGGGCGACGAGCTCACGTTCGACGTGCAGGCGTTCCGCAAGTACTGCCTGCTCAACGGCCTGGACGACATTGGCCTCACCCTGCGCCACAAAGACAAGATCGCCGCCTTCGAGTCGCAACGTTTGGCCGCCAAGCCTTGGCTGACCAACACCATGCCGGGCTGAGCCCGTCTTCAAGCGCAACCGTCACCGCGCTGGGCTACCCCGCCGGTACCACGAAAAAAACACCCCATGAAAATTGCAGTACTCCCCGGCGATGGCATCGGCACCGAGATCGTGGCCGAGGCCGTCAAGGTGCTTGACGCGCTCGGTCTCCCCTTTGAAATGGAATCAGCGCTGGTGGGCGGCGCCGCCTACGAGGCCCACGGCCACCCGCTGCCGGAATCCACACTCAACCTCGCCAAGGCGTCCGACGCCATCCTGTTTGGCGCGGTCGGTGACTGGAAATACGACAAGCTCGATCGCCCGCTGCGCCCCGAGCAGGCGATCCTGGGTTTGCGCAAACACCTGGGCCTGTTCGCCAACTTCCGGCCCGCCATCTGCTACGAGCAGCTGGTCGGTGCGTCCAGCCTCAAACCCGAGCTGATCGCCGGGCTGGACATTTTGATCATCCGCGAGCTCACCGGCGACATCTACTTCGGCCAGCCACGCGGCCGCCGCGTGGCCACCGACGGGCACTTCCCCGGCACTGAGGAAGCCTTCGACACCATGCGCTACAGCAAACCCGAAATCGAGCGCATCGCCCATGTGAGGAAGCCTTCGACACCATGCGCTACAGCAAACCCGAAATCGAGCGCATCGCCCATGTGGCGTTCCAGGCCGCGCGCAAGCGCAGCAAAAAAGTGACCAGCGTCGACAAGGCCAACGTGCTGGAAACCTTCCAGTTCTGGAAGGACGTGGTCACCGAGGTGCATGCGCAATACCCCGACGTGGAACTGCAGCACATGTACGTGGACAACGCCGCCATGCAGCTGGTGAAGGCACCCAAGGCGTTCGACGTGGTGGTCACCGGCAACATGTTCGGCGACATCCTGTCCGACGAAGCCTCCATGCTCACCGGCTCCATCGGCATGCTGCCATCGGCCAGCCTGAACGCCAAAGGCCAAGGCCTGTACGAGCCCAGCCACGGCAGCGCGCCCGACATCGCTGGCAAGGGCGTGGCCAATCCGCTGGCCACCATCCTGTCTGCGGCCATGATGCTGCGCTTCAGCCTGAACCAGCCTGAAGCCGCCAACCGCATCGAAGCGGCGGTGCAGCAGGTGCTGGGCCAGGGTTTGCGCACGCCCGACATCCACAGCGAAGGCACCACCAAGGTGGGCACGGCGGAGATGGGCACGGCGGTGGTCAAGGCACTGGGCTGAAGAGGAGCGCGCGGTACGGGCGAGGTCGGATGGCAGGCGCCGCGGTCTGCGGCTCGGGCAGCCAGCGCTGCAAAAGAAGCCGTCTGCAAGCCGGTGACGTTCCACACGGTGCGGGATGCAGGTGCGATGACACGATTACAATCTCGCCCGATGTTCGCCGCCCACCCGTTCACACCGAACCACACCCTCGCCACCACGGCTTGGCGTGCTGCGCGCGCGATCACCACTACCACGACCATCAAGGGCTGATCCAGCTCCGTTTCGTCGTGCGCCCTCCTTGGCCAGACGAGCCGGGGCAAACAGTCGGGTGTGCACTGTTTTTAAACTGAAAGGGCGTTTGAAATGAGCAAGAAACTGGTTGGATTGGTT
>JAIFNE010000116.1 GCA_020047875.1 Hydrogenophaga sp. | reverse complement strand
GCGAAGCGGGCCGGGTCCAGCGCCTGGATCAGATCGGTCTCAAGCGTCGGTGGGCTCAGGCCCGCGATCTGCCGAGCCAGCAGGGTCGCACACCAGTGCGCCAGGCTAAGACCGCGCGAGCCGAGCGCCGTGAGCAAGTAGAGCCCGGGCAAGCGCGGTGTTTCTTCCAGCGGCATCCGCCCGCGGCGGCTGCCCGCGGCATCCACCCAGGCGGCCATGTGGGTCACGTCGGGCACCGCGCCCACCAGCGGCAGCCGGTCGAGCGAGGCGCAGCGCACCTGAGCCCAACCCAGCAACTGCCCTTCCGACAGGCTGGCGCGCAAGTGAGCTGCGGCGGCGGGGTGCATGGATTCGAGGCTGCGCGCGTTGTCCTGGTGAGCGGCTTCCAGAATGTCGGTGTGCACCTGCCCGCGCGCGTAGGTCGACCCCATGGCCCAGAGGCGGGATGGCCAGAGCGGGCTCAGGCCCGCGTCTTCGTAAGACGGCACGAACACGCCCGCTTGGCGCTGCGGGCGCTCGGCCAGCGCTGCGCCGCGCAGCTCGCCCAGGCTCATCTGGCCCTGCACGGGCCGCAGCGGCATCCGCTCATCGTCCAGCCCAGGCCAAGCGCTGCGAAGGATTGCCGTGCTGGCATGGGCGCAGGCCACCACCACAACCGGCGCCTGGGCCACGGCCTGGTGTTGGTCATCCAGCGCTTGCCAACCGTCGGCGGTGTGGCGCAGGGTGGCAACGCGCTGGCTCCAGCGGGTTTGCAGCGCCGCCAGCGACTGCGCCTCGTCCAGCCAGGCCTGCACCAGCGCGCCTGGCCTCACCAGCGCGGCTGGCCAGCGGCCGCGGTCGTGCTCAAGATTCTCGACCTCGCAGGCCTGCCAGCCCCGCCCGGGCGCCACCAGGCGCTCCAGCTCGCGGCGCGTGTCGGCCACGCCGAGCGCGCTCAGGCGGGACAGGATCGTGGGTGCCCGGGTCACGTGGGGGCTGAGCATGCCCACCGGCAGGCTGGAAGCTGCCTGGGCTGGCGCACTGCCCGCGTCGATCAGGGTGACGCGCCAGCTCAGACGCGCCAGCGCAACGCAGGTGGCAGCACCCGCCAGACCGGCGCCCATGACGAGCGCGTGGCGGGTGTCGGCGGGTGGATTCACGGGGTGGCGCGGGTGGCGGCCGGGCGGTGTCCGGCGCCAGCGTGGCGGGTCAACCCTGGGCGGGCGGTGGCGTGTAGCCGGCGGCTGCGTCGGCGCCTTCGCCGAAGAAATGCTTCTCCATCTGGCGCGCCAGGTACTGGCGGGCGCGCGCGTCGGCCAAGTTCAGCCGGTTTTCGTTGAGCAACATGGTCTGGTGCTTGAGCCAATCGGCCCAGGCCTGTTTGCTCACTCCTTCAAAAATACGCTTGCCCAGTTCGCCGGGATAGGGAGGGAAGTCGAGGCCTTCGGCCTCTTTGCCGAGCTTGATGCAGTTGACGGTGCGTGCCATGCGGTGGATCCTTATCGAGAGCGTAGACGGCTTGCGTCGGAATGCCCAAATTGTGCCCGCTTCCGGAAACCCTTTTTTCGTTTGGTGTTCCAATCGATTCCCTGCGTTGTACCCGACACCTTCCCATCGTTGCCCATGCTGTTCCTGTCCCATTCCCGTCGCTGGCTTGCGCTGGTGTCCATCGGCTGCTTCGGGCTGCTGGCTTTTGGCCTGTATCTGCAGCACGCGGTGGGGCTGGAGCCATGCCCCATGTGCATCGTGCAGCGCTACGCGCTGATCGGCGTGGCCTTGCTGAGCGCGGTGGCGGCGGCGGTGCCGCTGGGGCTGCCGCGCTGGATCGCGGTGGCCGGTGTGGCCGGTGTGGCGGGCTTCGGTGCCTTCGTGGCGGCGCGCCAGAGCTGGCTGCAGTGGTACCCGCCAGATGTGTTGACCTGCGGACGCGATTTCTACGGAATGATCGAGTCGTTTCCGTTGAAGCGGGCGGTGCCGATGATTTTCAAAGGCAGCGGCGACTGTTCCAAGGTGGACTGGTCTTTTCTGGGCCTGACCATCGCGAACTGGTCGTTCGTGTGTTTCATGGCGGTGCTGGTGCTCACCGCCCTGCTGTGGTGGCGACGGCAGGCGCGCTGAGCCCGGGGTTTTCAACGGGTCAGACGCGCCCGGTTCAGGTCAGCTTTTTCATCAGCACCAGGCTCTTGCGGTCCCAGTTGTATTTGCGCTTGCGGGCTTCGGGCAGCCAGTCGGCGTTGACCTGGACGAACCCCCGTTTCAGGAACCAGTGCTGGGTGCGGGTGGTGAGCACAAAGATGCTTTGCAGCCCCTGGGCGCGTGCGCGCGCCTCAATGCGCTTGAGCAGGCGCTCGCCATCACCCTGGCTCTGGGTGTCGGGCAACACCGTGAGCGCGGCCATCTCTCCAGTGCGCTCCTCCGGGTAAGGGTAGAGCGCGGCACAGCCGAAGATCACGCCGTCATGCTCGATGATCGAATACAGGCCGGCATCGCGTTCGATTTCGGTGCGGTCGCGCTTGACCAGCGTGCCGTCTTTCTCGAACGGCTCGATCACCGTCAGGATGCCGCTCACATCGTCGATGGTGGCCTCGCGCATGCTTTCGAGCTTTTCGTCCACGACCATGGTGCCAATGCCATCGTGCACATAGATTTCCAGCAGCAGCGAGCCGTCGAGCGCAAACGGAATGATGTGGCTGCGCTCCACGCCGCCCTCGCAGGCGCGGATGCAGTGGGTCAGGTAGAACGCGGGATCGGTGGGCTGTGTGGCGGGCGGCAGGCTGGCCACCAGGCGCTTGGCATCGGCCAGGGGCAGCTCGGTGTCGATGTCGCTTTCCGCGTCGTTGGCGTCGACCCGGATGCCGGGAACCTCGGTGAGGAAGATCAGCTTGTCGCTTTGCAGCGCGGTGGCCACCGAGGTGGCCACATCCTCCATGCCCAGGTTAAACGCTTCGCCCGTGGGCGAGAAGCCAAATGGTGAAATCAGCACCAGCGCGCCCAGCTCCAGCGAACGCTGGATGCCTTCCGTGTCCACCTTGCGCACCAGGCCGGAATGCATGAAGTCCACACCGTCGATCAGGCCCACCGGGCGCGCGGTGATGAAGTTGCCCGAGATCACGCGCACCCGGGCACCTGCCATCGGCGTGTTGGGCAGGCCCTGGCTGAATGCCGCCTCGATCTCGTAGCGCAGCTGGCCAGCGGCTTCCTGAGCGCAGTCGAGCGCCACCGTGTCGGTGATGCGCATGCCGTGCGAGGTTTGGGCGGCATGGCCGCGCAGCCGCAGCTGTTCATTGACCTGGGGCCGGAAACCGTGCACCAGCACGATCTTCACGCCCATGGCCTGAATCATGGCGATGTCCTGCGCGATCGAGGCGAGCTTGCCCGCCTCGATGCCCTCGCCGGTCAAGCCGATCACGAAGACCTGGTTGCGGAATTTGTGGATGTAGGGCGCGACCGAGCGGAACCAGGGCACGAAGGTGAAGTTGAAAACGGTGGACATGGCGGGTCGGCGATCAGATGAAGGGGTTTTCGATGGTGAGCTTGCCAAACCGCTGGCCGTGCTGCCCGTCTTCGGTCACCAGCAGGTCGGCGCCCGAGCGCAAAGCCGCTTCCAGAATCAGAGCGTCCCACCACTGCAGCCGGTGTCGTTCAGCCAGTCGCGCTGACTCCAATACGCTGGCTGCACTGCTACCCAGCACCTCAAAACTCGCCAGCCGTTCGACCTGCGCCATGGCTTCAGCAGGCGGCAGCGGTGGTTGGAGTTTTCGGGTGGTGATGGCGTAGAACTCCTGCAATACCTGCGTGCTGAGCACCACGGTACCGTTTTTGCAGGCCAACGCGAAGCGGTCGATCGCGCGCGTCTGGCGCACCGGGTCTCCCGCGTCCATGCAGTACACCAGCACGTTCGTGTCGAAGAAGCAGATCATGCGCGGCCGGGATAGGGGCGCTGGTGGGCGTCTTCCCGGTGCCAGCGCGTGCCAGACGCATTGGCCTGACTGCCTCGTGCAGCGTCGATGAAGGCCTGCGCCGCGTGTTTCTGCGGCTGCTCTCCCAAGGCGTAGCTGGCCAGAAAATCACGTACCTTGGCGCTGACCGAGGTGCCTTCCTGAATGGCGCGCACCCGCGCTTGACGCACGATGGCTTCGTCGATGGCGATGGTCAGGTTGGTCATGGCATCCTTGCGGGGTATGTGACACGAAAACACGTGCTGCACGTGAACCGGTGGCTGTGATAATAGCGCGGTGAAAGAACCTGTCAAATCCGCTGCTGCGCTGGGTGCGCCAACCCAACAACCGGCGCCCGCTTTGCGCATCGAGTTTCCCGAATCCCTTCCGGTGTCGGCTCGGCGCGTGGAAATCGAGGCCGCGATGCGCGAGCATCAGGTGGTGATCGTCTGTGGCGAAACCGGCTCGGGCAAAACCACGCAGCTGCCCAAGATCGCGCTGGCCATGGGGCGCGGCAAATGCAACGCCAAGCCGGGCCAGCGCGGCCAGCTGATTGGCCACACCCAACCGCGCCGCATCGCCGCGAGCTCGGTGGCCAAGCGCATCGCCGAGGAGCTGAACACGCCGCTGGGCGAGGTGGTGGGCTTCAAGGTGCGTTTTCAGGATCGGCTGAGCAAGGACGCCTCGGTCAAGCTCATGACCGACGGCATCTTGCTGGCCGAAACGCAGACCGACCCCGATCTGCGCGCCTACGACACCATCATCATCGACGAGGCGCACGAGCGCAGCCTCAACATCGACTTTCTGCTCGGCTACCTGCGCCAGCTGCTGCCGCGCCGGCCCGATCTGAAGGTGGTGGTGACCTCGGCCACCATCGACGCCGAACGCTTCGCCCGTTACTTCGCGTCCAAGAGCGGGCCTGCGCCGGTGCTCATGGTCTCGGGGCGCACCTACCCGGTGGAGGTGCGTTACCGGCCGTTTGAAGAAAGCCGGGATTACGACCTGAACTCGGCCATTGCCGATGGCGTGGACGAGTTGTGGCGTGGTGCGAATTCGGCGCCGGGCCGCCCCAAGCCGGATTCAGCCCCCTCGGGGGGCAGCGACCCGCGCAGCGGTGGAGCGTGGGGGCCTTCGCTCGGCGGCGACATCCTGATCTTTCTGCCGGGTGAGCGCGAGATACGCGAGGCCACAGATCACTTGCGCAAGCATCTCGCGCACCAGCCGCTGCTTCGCAATGCCGAGGTGTTGCCGCTGTT
>JAIFNE010000179.1 GCA_020047875.1 Hydrogenophaga sp. | reverse complement strand
AATCCTGGCGTGGCACCAGCCGGCGCAGAACACGGTAGTCGGCGTGGCGCTCCAAGCGCTGCGCCATCTGCTCCAGGCTCAGCGCCTCGGGCGCTGCGGCGGGCTGCCTGGGTGGCGGGGCGGGCTCGGCGGACTCAGGGGAATCAAACTTCAAAGTGAATTGCGTCATGCGTGAAGGCTACCCGAGCGGCCGAGGCTTGCCGCCATGATGCCGGCCAGAGCTCATGGTGCCCTGCGCAGAGCCATGCCCGGCGTTGGTCAGGTGCCAGAAACGGGGCGGCGGGAGCGTGGCCGGGCTCAGATGTGATCGATAACGTGGTCGGGAACAATGCACGTGAGATCGATCGCGCCTGCCCAGTCGAGTTCGGCACTCACGCCCTGGCCCACAACCAGTGCGGTGCGCAGCCCCGCGCTGCAGCCGCCCAGCACGTCGGTGTGCAGGGTGTCGCCAACCATCAGCACGCGCGTGTGTGGCACGCCGATTGGCAGGCGCTGCAGGGCGAGGTCGAACACCGGCGCGAACGGCTTGCCGAACAGCCGGGGTTGAACCGGCGTGGTCTGCGCCAGCCATTGCGCCAGTGTGCCGGGCTGAACCGAAAACCCGGTTTCTCGCGGCGCGGCGAGATCCGCGTTGGCCACCCACACAGGGCGCGGGTGCTGCTGCAAGCTGCGCTGCAGGCGCGCTCGGGCTTGCGGATCGTGGTGCAGCGAGGTGAACAGCAAAAACCCCTCGACGTCGTCCATGCGGTTTGGCTGATCGCCCAGGTGGACCAGACCGCCGGGCAGGTCGGCGATGTCCGCGCCCGCGGACGCGACCACGCCCCAACAGCGGGCAGGTGTGCGTAGCAGCTCAAGCGTCAAGGCCTCGCGGCTGGTTACCACGTCGGCCAGCTCGAGATCGAACCCCATGGCGCGGTATTTCTTCCACAGGGCCAGCGGCGGCAAAACTGCGGCGTTGCTCACCATTTTCACCACGCGCCCAGCGTTGCGCAGGCTATTCAAGCGCCTGGCAGCACCCGCAATGGGCGTGTCGCCAATGTTGAGTACACCGAAAGCGTCGAAGAAGAAGACGTCGTAACAGTCGACCAGTTCTTCAAGGTCGCGTGCGCGGGACCAGCGTTGTGGAAACCTGGCCACCGGCAAGGCAGCGCGCATGGACTCGTAGCCGTCCAGCAGCTGCTGCGCGGTGGCGGGCGCCCTCATCAGATCAGTTTCTCGCGCACCTTGGCCGTGACCCACTCGCTGACCACCACCGTGGCAAGGATCGCAATGAGCAGCATGGTGACTTTGGGCCATGCCAGCGTACCGAGTGCGGCTTCAAGCTTCACGCCAATGCCACCCGCACCCACCAGCCCCAGCACAGTGGACTCACGAATGTTGATGTCCCAGCGGAACACCGTGACACCCGCCAGCGTGGGCGCCACCTGCGGCGCCACGCCCCAGGCCATCGTCTGCGCGGTGCTCGCGCCAGTGGCCTCGATGGCCTCGACCTGCTTGGGGTCGATTTCCTCGATGGCTTCGTACAGCAACTTGCCTACAAAACCGATGGAGCGCAGCGCAATGGCGATGATGCCGGCGACCACGCCGGGGCCCAGGATGGAGACCAGCAGCAGCGCCCAGATCAGGGAGTTGATGGAGCGCGATGCCACGATGACAAACAGGGCCAGAGGCCGCACGAAACGGGTGCTCGGGGTGGTGTTTCGCGCCGCCAGAAACGCCACTGGGACCGCCATCACCACACCGATCAGCGTGCCCAGGGTGGCGATGTTGATCGTCTCCCACAATGGCCACCAGAGTTCGTGGATGAAGTCCCAGGCCGGCGGCACCATGCGCGAGCCAATGTCCTGCGCCTGGGCTGGTGCGTCGAGCACGAAGGCCCAGATGGTGTCCTGGGTCATGACCTGAAAGGTCCAGGACACAAAGGCCAGCACAAGCACCCAGAGCGCGAAGTTGATCAGCTCGGCTTTGGCGCTGCGCTTGCGCCATGCAGTCGGGCGCAGGGCTTGGCTGGTGGCGACGTTCATTGAATGCGCTGGCGCAGCCAGCCCGAGGTGTATTCGGCCAGCATCACGATGGCGATGATCACCAGAATGATGGCAGCCGCTGAGTCGAATTCGTAGCGATCCATGGCGGTGTTGAGGGTGGCACCAATGCCGCCGGCGCCCACGATGCCGATCACGGCGGACTCACGGAAGTTGATGTCCAGTCGGTAGAGCGACAGACCCACCAGCCGCGGCATGACTTGAGACAGCACGGCAAAGTCGAGCACCTGCAAATAGCCTGCGCCCGTGGCGCGCAAGGCCTCGAGTTGCGACGCTTCGATTTCTTCCATGTCTTCGGCCATCAGCTTGGCCATGAAACCGATGGTGGCAAAGGTGAGGGTAAGGAAGCCGGCGAACGGACCAAAGCCAAACATGGCCACCAGAAAGATGGCCACGATGATCTCGTTGAGCGTTCTCGACAGGGCAATGAAGGCTCGGCAGACCACGTATATCCAGGTGGGCGCGAGGTTGCGCGCGGCGCCCACCGCCACCGGAATCGACAGCGCCACGCCCAGAGCGGTGGAGGTCACCGTCATCGTCAGGCTTTCCTGAAATCCGATGACGATATCGCTCCAGCGGCTCGTGAAATCGGGCTGCAGGAAACCCAGTACAAAGGCCCAACCGCGTTCCAGGCCCTGGGTCATGCGCACCCAGTTGATGTCCAGCGAGGCCAGGGCCAGCACCAGATAAACCAGGGTGCCGAGGTACAAGACCCAGCGGGTGAACCGGTTGGCGATAAAGGCGGGTTTGCGCCATTGGCGCGGGTGTGCGCCCGCTGCAGCCACCGTGGTCATGTCGCAGCCGCCAGCGCGAGGCCAAGGTCATCTTCGTGATCGGCGGGTTTGCCTTGCCCGTGCATGCGGTTGGTGATGGCGGTCCAGTCCTCGTCGCCGTAGATGCGCGTGAGCACCGCTTGATCGACCTCGCTGGACGGGCCGTCAAATACCACGCTGCCAGCACGCAGCCCCACGATGCGGGGCAGGAATTCGGTGGCGAGCACCACGTCGTGGATGTTGACGATGGCGGCCAGGCCTCGCTCTTGGCAGAGCTCCAGGATGAGCCGCATGATCTGCCGCGATGTCTTGGGATCCAGACTGGCGGTGGGTTCATCCACCAGCAGCAACTTGGGGCTCTGCATCAACGCGCGCGCAATGCCCACGCGCTGGCGCTGTCCACCCGAGAGCGCATCGGCGCGCTTGTTCTCCATGCCGCTCAGCCCCACCCGCTCCAGCAGTTCGTAAGCCTGCGCGATGTCTTGCCCTTCGAAACGGCGGAACCAGCTGGCCCAGAAGCCGGTGTAACCCAGGCGGCCTGAGAGCAGGTTCTCCATCACCGTCAGGCGCTCGACCAGTGCGTACTCCTGAAAAATCATGCCGATCTGACGCCGGACCCGGCGCAGACCGGAAGCGCCCAGCGCGCCCAGGTCCTGGCCGTCGAGGGCGATCGACCCCGCTGAGGGCTGCACCAGTCGGTTCACGCAACGGATCAGGCTGGACTTGCCGGCACCCGAGGGCCCGATGAGGCCCAGGACCTCACCGGCGCCCACGCGCAGGTTCACGTCTTTGAGCGCGAGATCACCCGTGGTGTAGCGCTTTTCCAGGTTTCGAAGTTCAAGCATCGCTCAGCGGTCTCACTTGCAGGCGTAGCTCACGCTCATGGCCTTGTCGATGTCGCGGACCACCTGCCAGTGCTCCTTGTAGGTGATGGGCATGAACTTCTCCTGAGGTGGCTCGGCCTTGTTGAATTCCGCGGCCAGCGCAGAACCTTCCCAGTTGAAGCTGAAGAACGCCTGCTTGACCTTCTCGGCCAGCTCGGGCTTGAGGTTGTAAACGTAGCCGTAGCCTGTGGTGGGGAACGTCTGCGATTTGTAGATGACCTTGGTCTGCTCGGGCTTGACCACGCCGCGGGCTTCCATACGCACCTTTACCGAGTTGGCAATGGCTGCTGCCGGGTAGTCCTTGTTGGCCACACCAAGAATGGAGTTGTCGTGCTTGCCACTGAACACGGGCGTGAAATCCTTGCCCGCTTCCATTTTGAACTGCTGGCGCAACAGTGCCGAGGGGGCCTTGAAGCCCGAGTTGGAGGTTTCGGAGGTGAAGGCCAGGCGTTTGCCTTTGATGTCTTCAATCTTCTCGATGCCGCTTCCCGGGTAGGTGATGATTTCCATCTCGTACCCGAAGCGGTTGTCCTTGGACGCCATCAGAGCGAACGGCACGAAACCCGCGCAGTTCACGGCCAACGGGTTGGATCCGGTGTTGAAACCGGCCACGTGCAGGCGACCTGCACGCATGGCTTCCAGCTGCGCTGCGTTGCTCTGCACGGGGAAGAATTGCACCTTCTTACCGGTGGTCTTGGCCAAGTGTTCGATGAAGCCATCCCAGACCTTGGCGTAAACGGCGGGATCTTCTACCGGGGTGTAGGCGAACACCAAGGTGGCAGGGTCGATGAAGTCGGCTGCGTTGGTCGGTGCATCGGCCACCAGGTCGCCGTTGGCGTCTTTGAAGCGAGGGTCCATGGCGTGAGTCGCCGTGGTGAGGGCAGCGATCGCCGTGACGAGGGCGGTGGCGATGAAAGTACGCATCGGTGGTCTCCGTGGAGGTGGAAAAACGTGGAGGATGACGGCGTTGTGTGAAGATTTCGTGATAATCCGTTGACATGACGGCTTCAGTGATGGGGCTGGTGTTGCAGCGGGTAGGCGCGTTGGGTCGGGCCCTGATCGCTGGGTTCGGGCAGATCGGCAGGCGCCGCATATCAAACGCGGACTTGTTTCGGTCACTGCAGTTGCTGTGGCCACTTCGCACCCAAGCGCTGCTGCGTCAATCGGCACCGCTTTCACCACCATCCACACCCAGGCGGTTGGTCTGCCACCTTCAGAGTGCTGATTTGACGGCGCCCCTCCCCCCCGGCGCAGCGCTCAACGCGGATCTCGGCAGCGTCTACCATGCAGCACCAAGCCACAGCAGGCGAGAAATCGCCAAGGCGCAAGTGCTGTCAACGGTTTTTTGGCGTTGGATTCCATCTTGGTGTGAACCGCCTCTCATGAACTCTCCGCGGACCTGAACGCCTTGCGACAAGTTCTCGACACAACATCGACCCTGACGCCGAGCAGCCGGTGCCGCGCGTCCGCCACAGCATGAGCTTG
>JAIFNE010000099.1 GCA_020047875.1 Hydrogenophaga sp. | reverse complement strand
GTGATCTCCGGTTCACCGGTTTCACTGGGCGCGCTGTAGGTCACGTTGGCAAGCTGCTCCGCGCGGTCCTCCAGCTGCCGTGCCGCTTCGCTCACCTGCTCGGGCGACTGCACGCGCACATTCATCAGCACGCGGGTGACGTCGGTCTTCACCGTGTCGAGCAGCTGTCCAAACAACACGAAGGCCTCGCGCTTGTATTCCTGCTTGGGCTGCTTTTGCGCGTAGCCTCGAAGGTGGATGCCCTGGCGCAGGTAGTCCAGCGCGGAGAGGTGCTCTCGCCACTGTCCGTCGATGGTCTGCAGCAGCACGACGCGTTCGAAGTTGGTGAAGTTCTCTTCGCCCACCAGCGCCACCTTGGCGTCAAACGCAGCCTTGGCCGCATCGATCACGCGCTGCGCAATCTCCTCAGCATCGATCGACTCGGCGTCGGACACCCAGGAAGCCACTGGCACATCGACCGCCCATTCCTCACGCAACACCTTCTCCAGGCCGGGCAGATCCCACTGCTCTTCCACACTGGCCGCGGGCACAAACTGCTGCACCAGATCGGTGAAGCAACCCTCTCGCAGCGAATCGATCTGGCCACGCAGGGTTTGCGCGTCGAGGATGTCGTTGCGCTGCTGGTAGATCACCTTGCGCTGGTCGTTGGACACGTCGTCGTACTCAAGCAGCTGCTTGCGAATATCGAAATTGCGCGCCTCGACCTTGCGCTGCGCGCTCTCGATGCTGCGCGTGACCATGCCCGCCTCAATCGCCTCGCCCTCGGGCATCTTGAGCCGCTCCATGATGGCGCGCACCTTCTCGCCCGCAAAGATGCGCATCAACGAGTCGTCCAGGCTCAGATAAAAACGCGAAGACCCTGGGTCGCCCTGCCGCCCGGAGCGGCCGCGCAACTGGTTATCGATCCGTCGGCTCTCATGGCGCTCGGTGGCGATGATGCGCAGACCACCCAGCGCCGTCACCTTGTCATGGTCCTGCTGCCACTGGCTGCGAATCGCGTCGACCCGCTGGGCACGGGTTGCCTCGTCCAGTGAGTCGTCATTCTCGACCGCCGCGAGCATCTTTTCCAGATTCCCGCCGAGCACGATGTCGGTGCCGCGGCCAGCCATGTTGGTCGCAATGGTGATCGCGCCCGGCCGACCCGCTTGCACAATGATTTCGGCCTCGCGCGCATGCTGCTTGGCGTTGAGCACCTCATGTGGCAGTTTTTCCTTGATCAGCAGCTCGGCAATGATTTCCGAGTTTTCGATGGACGAGGTACCCACCAACACCGGCTGACCACGCTCGTAACATTCGCGTATGTCCTGAATGGCGGCCGCGTATTTCTCGGGTGTGGTCTTGTAAACGCGGTCGAGTTGGTCTGTGCGCTTGCTGGGCCGGTTTGGTGGAATGACCACCGTCTCCAGGCCGTAGATTTCCTGGAATTCGTAGGCCTCGGTGTCGGCGGTGCCGGTCATGCCCGACAGCTTGCCGTAAAGCCGAAAGTAGTTCTGAAAGGTGATCGAGGCCAGCGTCTGGTTTTCGGGCTGAATCGCCACGCCTTCTTTGGCCTCCACCGCCTGGTGCAGGCCATCGCTCCAGCGGCGCCCGGACATGAGGCGCCCCGTGAATTCGTCGACGATCACGATCTCGCCGTTCTGATTCACATAGTGTTGATCGCGGTGGTAGAGATGGTGCGCTTTCAGCGCGGTCACCAGGTGGTGCATGAGCGCAATGTTGGCCGGGTCGTAGAGCGAAGCGCCTTCCGGCAGCAACCCCGCATCCGACAACAACCCTTCTGCTTTTTCGTGACCTTGCTCGGTCAGGTGGATGGAGTGAGCCTTTTCGTCAACGGTGAAGTCGCCCGCCTTGATCACACCCTCGCCGGTGCGCGGATCGGCTTCGCCCTCTTGGCGCGTCAGCTTGGGGATCAGCACCTTGATGGCCAGGTACACCTGGGTCTGGTCCTCCGCTTGGCCACTGATGATCAGCGGGGTGCGCGCCTCGTCGATCAGGATCGAGTCCACCTCATCGACGATGGCAAAGTTCAAACCCCGCTGCACGCGATCGCCTGGCTCGTACACCATGTTGTCGCGCAGGTAGTCGAATCCGTACTCGTTGTTGGTGCCGTAGGTGATGTCCGCGCGGTAAGCCGCCTGCTTTTCATCCCGGGGGGCCTGAGGCAGGTTGATGCCCACCTGCAGACCCAGAAAGCCATACAGCTTTCCCATCCACTGGGCGTCCCGGCTGGCGAGGTAATCGTTGACCGTGACCACGTGAACGCCCTTGCCCGTGAGCGCGTTGAGGTACACCGGCAGCGTCGCGGTCAGCGTCTTGCCTTCACCCGTGCGCATTTCGGCCACCTTGCCGTGGTGCAGCGCAAGACCGCCGACCAGCTGGACGTCGAAGTGACGCATCTTCATCACGCGCTTACTGCCTTCGCGCACCACCGCAAAAGCTTCCGGTAGCAACGCGTCCAGCGTCTCGCCTTTTGCAATGCGCTGCTTGAACGCATCGGTCTGGGCACGAAGCTCGTCGTCGCTGAACTTTTCGTACTTCGCTTCAAGCCCGTTGATGAGCTCGACGGTCTTGCGGTAGGTTTTGAGCAAACGGTCGTTGCGGCTACCGAAAATCTTGGTTAGAAAAGTTGTGGCCATGCGGTGAGGTCTGTGGCAACCAGAAGGTCTTGCAGACAGATAAAAGAAAGCGCTCTTGCGAGCGTCAGAAACCCGCGAACCGACGGGTGGGCGGTCTGCGCGTGCAGTCGCTCAGGGAATCACGAGCAAACGCGGATTTTACCCGCGGTGCTGCTGACCGGACATCAGCGGCGCGGCCCGGAAATGGCGGACGCCAACGCCTCGCCAGCGTCGAGGAACGGTCGGGGATCTTGCGGCACACCCGACGCCAGCACCTCGAAGTGCAGGTGCGGCCCGGTTGATCGGCCGGTGGAGCCGACCGTGGCAATCAGCTGCCCGCGCTTGACGATGTCACCAGTGTTGACCAACACCGCCGACACATGGGCGTAGAGGGTGGACAGATCGTTGCCGTGATCGATCTCCACCATGTTCCCGTAAGCGGCGTGAAACGCCCGCACCACCACCACACCGCCCGCCGCGGCCACGATGGGCGTGCCCGTCTCCGCCGGGAAGTCCAGGCCGGTGTGCAGCGCAGAATGCCCGGTGAAGGGGTCAATGCGGTACCCGAACGGGGACCCGATCCGGCCACCTTTGACGGGTTCTTCGGTGGGCATCATGCTGCTGCGAATCTTCAGATCGAACAGCCGGGATTCCGCCGCAGTCAGCCAGTCGATCCTGGAGGTGCTCCGCTGTTCCAGCACTGCCACTTCATGCTGCAATTCCTCCATGCTCAGCGAGCGGGCGCTCACCAGAATGCCGCCAGACCCCGGCACAGCATTGACCCGATCGCCTTGCGGCTTGAGGCCGGTCAGCCCACCCAGGCGCTCGCCGAGCGAATCGATCTGCATCATCCGAGCCTGCAGTTCGCCCAGTTTGCGTGCCATCGCGTCCAGGTTCTCACGGATGTAGAGCTCTTTGGCGGTGCCGCTGTCCTGGGGCAACAGACGTGCCACCGATGAAAACCCCGGCCAACCCTGGCGCACACCCTTTAGAAACACCCAATGGTAGGCGGCCACCGAGCTCATGATGAGCACCAGAGCGGCCAGCAAAGCCGAGCCAATCAGCTTCCACCCGTTGAGGTGCAGCGCCCGGCTTCTGGCCAGCCATGCGTCCGTGATAATGATGTGCAAAACTCAACCCTTCCCGGTGTCTCTGTGTGGCGCCAGAGGTCTAACTGCATGAACGCCGCTTTTCGCACGTCGACGATGCTGAGCTTGGAGCAAGCGGTCGGTGCGTCACCATCGCTCGCTGCGCTTCAACAGCGCGTTCAAAACTCACAGCGTTACCTGGAATGGGTGGCACCCGTGCTGCCCGCAGCGTTGCGGTCGCAGATCAAGGCGGGTCCAACTCAAGACGGCGAGTGGTGCCTGCTGGTCGCTAACGCCTCAGTGTCTGCCAAGCTGCGCCAGTTGTTGCCGGCTTTGATGGTCGCGCTCAGCGAAAACGGTGCGCAGGTTACCGCAATTCGAATCAAAGTCCAAACCAGCAGCCGCTGAGCGGTGGGCCTGCCACAGATCGCCGGAGGCACCCGGCCATCGCGAGCAGCAAAGATGGTGCCGCTTATCTGACTCGAACAGATGACCTATCGCTTACAAGGCGATTGCTCTACCAACTGAGCTAAAGCGGCAATCGAAGGAGTTTAGTTTACTTGACGCGACGCAGCTTGGGACCGCGGCTCGGCCCGTCTGGAGGCTGTGGATCGGAATCACTCGGTTCGGGAAAAACCTCTTCAGCGCTGCCATCGCGGGGCACTGCATGCAACCCTGGACCGCGCGCGAGTGCCTTCACCGCAATGGAAGCCGCCCCTGGCGAGGTGTCACCAATCGGTTTTTCTCCCTTGGGAGACGGTGCAGGAAACGCCATACCCTGGCCGTTTTCGCGGGCATAGATGGCGATCACGTGGTCGACAGGAACCACGATATCCCGTGGGATGCCCCCAAATCGAGCCTTGAACTCCACAAAGTCGTTACCCAAGCGTAACGAGCCTGTGGCGTCGGCGCTCACGTTGAGCACGATCTCGCCATTTTTCACAAACTCCATCGGGACCTGCACCGAGGCGTCGACCTGCACCGCAATGTAGGGCGAAAAACCGTTGTCGGTGCACCATTCGTGCAGAGCGCGTATCAGATACGGCCGCGTCGAGGGAACGTCTTGGGTGCTGAGTGTCATCGAAAGACCAAGATAGGGGAAGCAGCCATCCAATCATGTTGGATTTGCCACACCTCACTTACGCATCACTTTTTCCGACGGCGTCAGTGCTTCAATGTAGGCTGGGCGCGAGAAAATGCGTTCCGCATATTTCAGCAACGGCGCGGCGTTCTTGCTGAGTTCGATACCGTAAAAAT
This sequence comes from Hydrogenophaga sp., assembly GCA_020047875.1. Classification (GTDB taxonomy): domain Bacteria; phylum Pseudomonadota; class Gammaproteobacteria; order Burkholderiales; family Burkholderiaceae_C; genus Hydrogenophaga. The sequence continues at coordinate 766 of JAIFNE010000099.1, read as the reverse complement.
CCAGACGCCACAGCAAAGGCGCAATCGCCACGTCGAGCATGGAGAAATTGTCCCCCAGCATGAATTTGTTCTTCAGGAACACCGGGGCCAGCTGGGTCAGACGATCGCGAATGTGAGCGCGTGCCTTTTCCAGGGCCTTCCCTTGGCGCTGCGCGTCTCCAGCAGTGAGACGTGCGAAAACAACTCCTTCTCGAAGTTCAGAAGAAACAGGCGCACGCGGGCGCGGTCAACAGGGTCTCCAGGCATCAACTGCGGATGGGGAAAACGCTCGTCAATGTACTCATTGATGATGTTCGACTCATACAGGATGAGATCACGCTCAACCAGAATCGGAACCTGGCCGTACGGATTCATCACGCTGATGTCTTCCGGCTTGTTGTACAGATCCACATCACGAATCTCAAAATCCATGCCTTTTTCAAACAGGACGAAGCGACACCGGTGGGAATAGGGACAAGTGGTACCCGAGTACAAAACCATCATTAGAAAATCTCCTTCAATGCAAAAACAGTGGCTGACGGCACACCGCAAGGGTGGCGTCAACCACTGTGGAATAGGGAAAAGCAACCGACGGAAAAACCGTCGTCAGCCTGTCGAGGAATTTACTTGATGTCTTTCCAGAAGGCGGCGTTCAGTCGCCATGCCACCAAGGTGAACACCCCGAGGAACAACAATACCCAGACCCCGATGCGGACCCGACTGTTCTGGGCAGGCTCGGCCATCCACTGCATGTAAGCCACGAGGTCGCCTACGTTGTTGTCGAACT
>JAIFNE010000172.1 GCA_020047875.1 Hydrogenophaga sp. | reverse complement strand
TACAGGCAAAGCAGCGGTCCACGCGCTGCGGCCATGGCCAGCGGCGCGTGGTCATGCAGCCGCAGATCGCGCTTGAACCAGACCACACTGAGCGCCATGAGCCCAGGCATCCCCTCAGCCCGGCAGGGGCGAGTGATCGACCCAGATCAGTTCCGCCGTGTTCACCCCCGCCTGCGCTGCCTGCGCCAGCAAGCGCTCTCGCACGCCAGCGGGCAACTGCGGCTCGCGCGCCAGGATCCAGAGGTAGCTCGGATCGGGGCCGATCACCATGGCCCAGCGGTAATGCGGGTCGAGGGCGATCACGTGATAGCCGCCATAAAACGGACCAAAAAACGAGACCTTGAGCGAGCCGGTGTTGGTGTCGCCGGTGAACACCGCGCGGCCATCGGCCTCGCTCCATGCGCCCTTTTCTGCGTTGTAGCCGCGGTTGAGCACCTTCACGCTGCCGTCGGCATTGAGGCTGTAAGTGGCGCTCACCCGGCTCAGGCCGCGCTCGAAACGGTGGTCCAGCCGGGCCACTTCCAGCCAGGTGCCCAGGTAGCGGTTGAGCTCAAACGGCGTGACCGCGCTCACGCCCGCCGGCGGCTCAGTGGCGCAGCCGGCAACCAACAGCGCAGCGCCCACCGTCAGGACGCAAAGCAACCGGCGGCGTGGCGGGTTGGTCAAGGGTGGCATGGTCGATCTCCTGGGGTGGGCTTCGGTTGGCAGCGCAGCGAATGCGCGCCACACACAATGACCGGACGAACTTATCATGGTCCCCCAATCCCTTGGACAAGCCCCTGCCCGCCCATGTCTGCCCTGTTCAAAAAACTGCCCGGATTTCAGAAATCCCCCGCGGGTCTGGAGCGCCAGATCCTGCGGCGTTTGCCGCAGGTACTCTGGATCGGCACACTGCTGGCCGCGCTGGGCGCCGGCCTGATGCGCCTGCTGCCCTGGAGCGGCACCGAAGCCGAAATTGCCACGCGCATCACCACGGTCGACATCTACCTGATCAGCCTGGTCATCCTGCACTGGACAGCGGTGTTCACCGTGGCCATCGGCGCTTTCATCGTGATGGTGATGAAAGGCCCCGCCTACGTGGCAGACGCCTACCCGCTGCCCGACGCCGAACACCCTGCTCCGCACGGCGCGCCACGGTCCTGAGCCGAGGCGGCAGACCCGCGTGCGACAATCCGGCGCCTGGCGGCCTGCCCGCCGTTGTTCCCTCAGCCTCTGGACACACACCATGAACCGCTGCATCCCCTCCCGCCGGCGACGTCAGTTGCTCGCTGGCCTGGTGCTTCTCGCCGGCGCGGGCACCGCTCTCGCCCAATCGCTGCCACCCCGGCAGTTCCCCGCGCAGGCCCTGCGTGGCACGCTGGTGGTGTTGCAGCCCCCGGTGATCACGATGGACGGTGCACCCGCTCGGCTGTCCCCCGGCTCCCGCATCCGCGACACCAACAGCATGCTGGTGCTGTCTGCCGCGCTGGTGAACCGGGAGGTCACGGTGAACTACACGCTGGAGCCCAACGGTCTGGTGCACGACGTGTGGATCCTGACCGAAGCCGAGGCGGCGCTCAAACGCCCACGCGCGGCCGACCTGAAAAACTGACGGTCGGGCGCCCTGCCCGCCGCCCTTGCCTGCCCGACCGCGGTAACCGACCCGCGCCTTACGGGACCGCTTTGTACCGCGCTCCCACCCCACACATTTCCGTTGTTGCACCATGAGCAAAAAAGTCTTCGTCAAAACCTTTGGCTGCCAGATGAACGAGTACGACTCGGACAAGATGGTGGACGTGTTGAACGCCGCTCAGGGCTACGAACCCACGCAGAACGTGGACGAGGCCGATCTGATTCTCTTCAACACCTGCTCGGTGCGCGAGAAGGCGCAGGAAAAGGTGTTCTCCGACCTCGGCCGCGTGCAGCACCTGAAGAAAAAGGGCGTGCTGATTGGTGTGGGTGGCTGCGTCGCCAGCCAGGAAGGCGCCGAGATCATCAAACGCGCGCCCTATGTGGACGTGGTGTTTGGCCCGCAAACCCTGCACCGGCTGCCCGAGCTGCTCAATGCGCGCGCCCAGCTGGCGAAGCCGCAGGTCGACATCAGCTTTCCCGAGATCGAAAAGTTCGACCACCTGCCGCCGGCACGGGTGGACGGCGCCAGCGCCTTCGTCTCCATCATGGAAGGCTGCAGCAAATACTGCAGCTACTGCGTGGTGCCCTACACCCGCGGCGAAGAAATGAGCCGGCCGTTTGACGATGTGCTGGTGGAAATTGCCGGCCTGGCCGATCAGGGCGTGCGCGAGGTCAATCTGCTGGGGCAGAACGTCAACGCCTACCGCGGCCCCATGGGCGACAGTGGCGAAATGGCCGACTTTGCCCTGTTGCTCGAGTACGTGGCCGACATCCCGGGCATCGAGCGCATCCGTTACACCACCAGCCACCCCAACGAGTTCACGCCGCGCCTGATCGAGGCCTACGCGCGCATCCCCAAGCTGGTGAACCACCTGCACCTGCCGGTGCAGCACGGCTCAGACCGCATTCTCATGGCGATGAAACGCGGCTACACCGCCATGGAATACAAGAGCACGGTGCGCAAGCTGCGCGCGATCCGGCCCGATCTGGTGATGAGCAGCGACTTCATCGTCGGCTTCCCCGGCGAAACCGAAGACGACTTCGGCAAGATGATGAAGCTGATCGACGATGTGGGCTTCGACATCAGCTTCAGTTTCATTTTCAGCCCGCGCCCTGGCACCCCGGCCGCCAACCTGCCTGACGACACGCCACACGCGGTCAAGTTGAAACGCCTGCAGCACCTGCAGGCGACCATCGAAGCCAATGTGCGCCGCATCAGCGCCAGCCGGCAAGACACGGTGCAGCGCATTTTGGTCGAAGGTCCATCCCGCAAGTCGAGCGCCGAGGCGCCCGAACTCATGGGCCGCACCGAGTGCAACCGCGTGGTGAATTTCCCGGCCGGGCCGAACGCCACCCGGCTCGTGGGTCAGATGATCGACGTGCTCATCACCGACACCCAACCGCACTCGCTGCGTGGCGAGGTGGTGGTGAACGAGCCGGCCTGAACCAGCTCTCCCTCAGCCAACCACTCAGAGCCCGCGCAGTTTCTTGGCGTCGTTCAGCGCCTTCATGGAGGCGGTGTGGTCACCCGCCGTGTGCAGACGTTCGCCGTCGGCCCGCAGCGTCGCGACCAAGGTTCAAGACCGACGCAGGTAGCGTTCGTCCGACCAGGTGGCCAGCCACTGCGGCGCAAATGCGACAAAGATCGCCGCAAGCATGCCGGTCAGGAAGGCATCGCCCCAAGCCATGAGCCAGCGCCCAACCAGTGCCTGCTCAATCCCGGGCGCACCCGCCAAGCGATGGAGCAATTCCATCAACACCCCCGACAGGAAAACCGCCACGGCTGTGCCCATGAAGGCCCGGCCCAGCGTGTAGACAAACAGATTGGCTGGCAGCCAGCGGCGCAGCGCGGCCCCGATACCGAGCGCCAGGGTGGCGGGCGCCAGACCGATCCAGAGCCATTGCGACAACGCCGCCAGCGCATCAGCCTGACCCAGAAACCACACCACCGTGGCCACCAGGGCAAGCACCAGCACCGTGAGCGGCCAGCCCAACATCAACAGCAGCAGGCAAGCACCGGACAGCTGAATTTGCAAGCCGGCCGGCAGCGCTTGAGGCAGCAGCCACACCCCCGGCAACAGCACGACCGCAGCCAGTGCGGGGGTCAGCAGCGCGCCGTGGAGCATGCGCCAAGGCCGCAGCCACAGAGCCACGGCCAGCGCGATCAGCGAAACGGTGAATTCAAGCGCGAGCAACATGGCGCCTGAGTATGGCCAGCGGGAAGCAGCGCCGGCTTGACTTCGGTCAACCCATGCCGGGCATTTTTGGCATGCCTTTCATGCCGCCCATTTTCTTCATCATCTTCATCAGGCCGCCGCCCTTCATCTGCTTCATCATGCCCTGCATCTGCTCGAATTCCTTGAGCAGGCGGTTGACCTCCTGCACATGCACGCCAGCGCCAGCAGCGATGCGGCGTTTGCGCGTGGCCTTGATGATTTCCGGCTTGCTGCGCTCCTTGAGCGTCATGCTGCAAATGATGCCTTCCTTGCGCGCGATGTCTTTTTCGGCCTTGCCCATGTCCATCTGGCCGGCCTTGGCCGAGAGCGCGCTGGGCAGCTTGTCCATCAGGCTGGAGAGGCCGCCCATTTGCTTCATCTGGCGAATTTGCTCCAGAAAATCGTTGAGGTCGAAGCTGCCGCCGCTCTTGACCTTGGCAGCCAGCTTCTGCGCCGAGGCCATGTCCACGCCCGCGGTGACCTGCTCGACCAGCGCCAGGATATCGCCCATGCCCAGAATGCGACCGGCATGCCGCTCGGCGTCGAACACCTCCAGGCCATCGATCTTTTCGGACACGCCAGCGAACTTGATCGGCACGCCTGTGACCGCGCGCACCGACAGCGCCGCACCGCCGCGCGAGTCGCCATCGGTCTTGGTGAGCACGATGCCAGTCAGCGGCAACGCATCGCTGAACGCCTTGGCGGTGTTGACCGCGTCCTGCCCCTGCATGGCATCGACCACAAACAGGGTTTCCACCGGCTTCAGGATCGCGTGCAGCTCCTGGATCTCGCGCATCAGCGCCTCGTCAATCGCCAGACGCCCGGCGGTGTCCACCAGCAGCACATCAAAGTAGTGCTTGCGCGCGTAGTCGATCGCAGCGCGGGCGATGTCGGCCGGCTTCTGGTCGGGCGTGCTGGGGAACCACTCGGCGCCGGCTTGTGCGGTCACGGTCTTGAGCTGCTCGATGGCGGCCGGGCGATAGACGTCGCCCGACACGGTGAGCACCTTCTTCTTGCGCTTCTCGATCAGGTGCCTGGCCAGCTTGGCGGTGGTGGTGGTCTTGCCCGCCCCTTGCAGGCCGGCCATCAGGATCACCGCCGGCGGCTGAGCGGCGAGGTTGATGTCGGCCACGCCCGCGCCCATGGTGGCGGTGAGTTCACGGCTGACAATGCCCACCAGCGCCTGGCCCGGCGTGAGCGAACCCACCACCTCCTGGCCCAGCGCCTTCTCCTTCACCCGGGCGATGAAATCGCGCACCACAGGCAGGGCCACGTCGGCCTCCAGCAAGGCCATGCGCACCTCGCGGAGCATGTCGGTGACATTGCTCTCGGTGATGCGAGCCTGCCCCCGCATTTCTTTGACGATGCGGGAAAGGCGTTCGGATAGGGCTGATGCCATG
>JAIFNE010000020.1 GCA_020047875.1 Hydrogenophaga sp. | reverse complement strand
CGCGCCAAGGCCTCGTCGATCTCCAGCGACACCACCTGCTGCGCCAGCCCGGCAAGCAAAGCCGCCATGTGGCCGCTGCCGGCACCCACTTCGAGCACCTTGTCGGTCGATTTGATGGCCAGGTCTTGCAGCAGGCGGGCTTCGACGCGAGGTGCCAGCATGGCCTGACCATCCACCGCCGGGTGGGTCAGGGGCAGCTCCATGTCGGCGAAGGCGAGCGCGCGATGCGCCTGGGGCACAAAGTCTTCTCGGCGCACCTGGCCCAGCAACTCCAACACCCGCGCGTCCAGCACCTCCCAGGGGCGGATCTGCTGCTCGATCATGTTGAAGCGGGCGAGGTCAAACGACTCGGGCACGGTGGGGCTGGGATGGGTCATGCTTTGTACTCCAGGGGGTATGCTATCCGATGTGGAATGGAAGGCGAATCCGGGTGGTGAGTTTACCGATCACCCATGGCCGCAACGCTGGCCGTGGCGCCTTGGTTTGCGGGCTTCAGCCCCAGGCGGCGGCGGAACCACTGGGCCAGGTCGTCCATGTAGCAGTACACCACCGGCACCACCACCAGGGTGAGCACCGACGAGGTGATCACCCCGCCAATCACCGCCTGACCCATAGGCGCTCGTTGCTCCGAGCCCTCGGTGATGGCGAAGGCCAGCGGCACCATGCCGAACACCATGGCCAACGTGGTCATGAGGATGGGGCGCAGACGCACCCGGGCCGCCAGCAGCAGGGCGCTTTCGCGGTCCAGCGGCGCTGCGCCGTCCAGGCCATGGCGGGCGCGGATGGCGAAGTCCACCAGCAAAATCGCGTTTTTGGTGACCAAACCCATGAGCAACACAATACCGATCACCGAAAACATGCTCATGGCCGACCCAAACATCAGCAGCGCCAGCGCCACCCCGATCAGGGTGAGCGGCAGCGAGGTCATGAGTGCGAGCGGCTGCAGGAAGCTCTGGAACTGGCTGGCCAGGATCATGTAGATGAAGATGACAGCCAGCGCCAGCGCCGAGAGCGCGTAGCCAAAAGACTCGGCCATGTTTTTGGTGGAACCGCTGAACTCGTAGCGGTAGCCCGGCGGGAAGCTCATGGTGTCCAGCGACTGCCGGATCGCGGCCGACACCTCGCCGGCCGATCGGCCATACACGTTGGCGCTGATCGCCACCTCGCGGTTCAGGTTGCGCCGGTTGATCTGGTTGGGCCCGGTGCCCTCGATCACCTCGGCCACCTGGCCCAGGCGCACCACGCGCGCGGTGCCGTCGGGCGCGGTGCCCACCATCAGCGGCAGCTGCGCCAGATCGCTGGTGCGTTCGCGCTGCTCGGGGGCGAGCCGCACGTTCACGTCGTAGCTCTCGCCATCGGCCGCACGCCAGTTGCCCACCGTCTGCCCGGCCACGAGGGTGCGCAGGTTGCTGGCCACCACGCCGGGGTTGAGCCCGGCGTCAGACGCGATGTCGCGCCGCAGCCGGACGTCCACCGTGGGCTTGTCGGGTTTGACGCTGGCGTCCAGGTCGACCAGTCCCACGATCGGGCGGATGCGCTCCATCACCTGCGCGGTCAGGCGCTCCAACTCTGCCAGGTCGTCGCCCTGCAGCGAAAACTCCACCTGCTTGTTGCCGCCCACCGCGTCGAGCAGCCCGACGTGCGTCACGCTGATGCCGGGGATGCTGCGCAGACGCTCGCGCAACTTGGCCGACATGGCGTCCACGCTGAGTGTGCGGTGCTTGCGGTCGGTCAGGCGCACGTAGATGCTGGCGTACATGCTGCCCTGCGCATTACCGGTGTTGATGGTGGTCAGCGTGTAGCGCACCTCGGGGAACTCGCGCAGCACCGCTTCGACCTGTTTGGCCTTGGCTTCGGTGGCCTCCAATGACGAGCCCACCGGGGTGTGGAAGCTCACCGAGGTTTCGGAAAAATCGGCCTTGGGCACGAACTCGGTGCCCAACAGCGGCACCAGGAACAGACTGCCAATGAAGGTGGCCAGCGCCAGCAGCACGGTGACCAGCTTGTGTTTCAGCGACCAGCGCAGCGCGCTCTGATAGGTGTCGGACAGGTCGTCCTGCACCCGGTCAAACCAGCCGGTGACGCGGCCAATGGTCTTGTCATAAAGGCTGGCCGGCGCCGTCTGCTTGCCATGCTTTTCAATGGCCGGGTCGTGCCAGACGCTGGAGAGCATGGGGTCGAGCGTGAAGCTCACAAACATCGAGATGAGCACGGCGGCCACCATGGTGATGCCGAACTCGTGAAAGAACTTGCCGATGATGCCGCCCATGAAGCCAATCGGCAGGAACACCGCCACGATGGACAGCGTGGTGGCCAGCACCGCCAGGCCAATTTCTTGCGTGCCATCCATGGCCGCTTGGTACGGTGTCTTGCCCATCTGCACGTGGCGCACGATGTTTTCGCGCACCACGATGGCGTCGTCAATCAACAGGCCAACCGAGAGCGTGAGCGCCATCAGCGTGATCATGTTGATGGTGAAGCCGAACAGGTTCATGAAGAAAAACGTGCCGATCAGCGCGATCGGCAGCGTCAGCCCGGTGATCACCGTGGAGCGCCAGGAGTTCAGGAACAGGAACACGATCAACACCGTGAGCAGCGCGCCCTCGATCAGCGTCTGGCGCACGTTGTCCACCGACACGCGAATCGGCCTTGATCCGTCGGCGATTGGCTCCAGTTTCACGCCGGGTGGCAGCTCGGCCTGCAGGGTGGCGAGGGCGGCAGTCAGCCCGTCGACCACCGCAATCGTGTTCTCGTCCTGTGCCTTTTGCACCTGCAGCAGCAGCGTGCGCTGGCCGTTGTAAAGCGCCAGGCTTTCCACCTCTTCGGTGCCGTCGCTCACGCGCGCCACCTGGTCCAGCCGAACCGGGTTGCCGCCGCGCCGGGCCACGATGATGGCGCCAAAGTCTTGCGGGTTTTGCAGGCGAGAGAGCATTTGCACCACGCGCTCGCGGTCGGCGGTCTTGAGCGTGCCGACCGGCTGGTCCTGGTTTTCGGTGCGCACCGCGCTGGCGATCTGATCGGCGGTCACACCCAGCGCCTCCATGGCCTTGGGGTCCAGGTCGATGTTGACCGCGCGCCGGGTGCCGCCTACCAGCGTGACCGAGCCGACGCCACGCACGTTCTCCAGCCGCTTTTTCAGCGTCTGCTCGGCCCAGGTGGTGAGCTCGACGGCGGTGGGGGGCGCGGTGGTGTCCGCTGCCTGGGCAACGGGCACCACTGCCACCGACCACACTGAGCGGCTCGCCGGATCGAAGCGCAGCACCCGCGGTTCGTTCACCTCGTCGCGAAACGCCGGGCGCAGGATGGCAACTTTTTCGCGCACATCTTCTGCCGCCTTGCGCCCGTCCACATACAGCTGAAACTCGATGATCACCACCGAGCGGCCCTCGTAGCTGCGCGAGCTGATGGCGCTGACGCCGGCGATCGCGTTCACCGCCTCTTCCACTTTCTTGGTCACCTCCGACTCGATGATTTCGGGCGAGGCGCCGGGGTACTCGGTGGTGACCACCACCACGGGGAAGTCGATGCTGGGGAACTGGTCGATCTGCAGCCGCTGGAACGAGAACACGCCCAGCACCATCAGCGCGAGCATGACCATGGTCGCGAAGACCGGATTGCGCAGGGAAACCTGGGTGAACCACATGACGGGTGTGGCTCAGTTGGTGGCCGGGCTGGCGGTGGGGGCTGCGGTCGGCGCGGCCAGCGTGACCGCCGTGCCTTCTTGAATCAGCCCGGCCTGTGCCCGCAGTACCAGCGTGCCGGGCGGTACGCCAGCCGCGCCGGCCAGCACCACCATGGGCTCATCGCCCTGCTGCGCCTGCAGCGCCAGCGAAATGGGCTGGTGCACGATCTTGCCCTCGCGCACCAACTGGATGTAGGGCGCTGGCTTGTCGTTGCGCACCGAAGACAGCGGCAGCGCGGGCGCCTCAAGCCGTCCGGTGACCACCGCACCCTCGGCAAACAGGCCCTGGCGCATGCCGGGCGCCGCGGCCACCTGCAGATAAATCAGCACGCTGCGGCTGCCGGGCTGCACGCTCGGGTTGATGCGCGCCACCGTGGCACTCAACGGCTCGGCGAGCCCTTCCACGCGCAGCCGCGCAGCCTGGCCCACCCGCACCGCTGCGGCATCGGCAGGCGCCAGCGCGGCCTCCAGCTCGAAGCCAGACAGGTCCACCACCTCCAGCACCCGGGCGTCCAGCCCAACCCGTTCGCCGTTCTGCGCCAGCCGCGCCGACACCTGCCCGGTGAGGGGCGAGGTCAGCACCGTGTCGCCCAGCGCCTTGCGCGCAATGTCGCGCGCCGCCAGCGCCGCTTGGTGGGTGGCCTGGGCCGCCGCCAGGTTGGCGCTGCTGGTGTCGAGCGCGGTGCTTGAAATGAAGCCCTGGCGCACCAGCGCCTGGTTGTTGTCGAAACCGCGCTGTGCGATCGCGACCTGCGCCTGCGCCGCTTGCGCCTGTTGCTCGGCTTGCCGCAAACGCGCCTGGGCTTCGGTGTTGTCCACCCGCGCCACGGTTTCGCCTGCCCGCACCACGTCGCCCTCGCGCTTGCTCAGGCCCTGCAGTTCGCCCGCCGCGCGCGCCTTGATGACCGCGGTTTGCAGCGCGCGCAGCGAGCCGGCGATGGCCACGGTCTGCTCCAGCGCCAACTGCTGCACCGCCACCACGTCTTGCGGGCCGAGTTGGTAGCGCGGCGCCTGCTGCAGCGCCTGAGCGGCGTTGTTCGCGGCGGTGCTTTGTGCGTTGCGCTTTTGCAGTGCGCGCGCCACACCCAGCGCGATGCCGAGCGCAAGCAGGACGAGCAGGGTCCACTGGATCCAGCGGCGGTTGTTTCTGGGGGTCATGATGTGATGGTTTTGTTTTTACCTGTGCGCACGGCGGTGGCGGTGGGTGCGGCCAGCATCCCGCCGAGCAGCAGGTCAAGCTGGCTGTCGATGAAGCCCACGGGCTCAATTTGCTGGTTGGCGGGGCAGCAGGGCGCGAGCGAGTGTTGCCACATCAGCAGGAAAATCATCGGGGCGATCAGGCTGTAAACCGCGTACTCCAACGCCATGGGCCGGAATTCACCACTGTCCACGCCGCGCTGCAAGACCCGCCTGAGCAGGTCGTGGCCGGGCCCGATCACCTCTTGCTGGTAGAAGGCCGCAATTTCAGGAAAGGTGCCTCACCAGCTTGCTGATGCCGGCCGCTTTGGTCATGCCGATGCGCTCCCACCAGGAATGCATGCAGTAGCGCACCAGCTCGGCGCTGCTGCCGCTGAAGTGCTTGAGCTCTTCGTTCCACTCGGTGAAGCGCCCCGAGATGGTGTGGCGCACCAGCGCCTTGAACAGCTCTTCCTTGCTCGAAAAATAGAGAAACAGCGTGCCTTTGGAGACACCTGCGCGCGCCGCCACTTCTTCGACCCGTGTGGCGGCAAAGCCTTTTTCGACAAACAGCGAGAGCGCCGCGTCAAGCAGTTCGCCGGGGCGCGCCTCTTTGCGCCGTGCGCGCCGGGGCGGCGCGTCGGCTTCTGGCCGTTCGGGCTGGCGCGGTGGTGGCGCGGCGCGTGAGTTTGGCATGGGCGGGCAGTTAATGACCAATGGGTTATTACTTTAACCGAGTCGCCCCGACTGACCTTGCGCGCCGTCAAGCCCGACAGGCTCGCGCCTACTCCAGCCGAATGCCCACCTGCCGGATGTGTTTGCCGTTCATGCTGCGCACGCTGAGCTCGGCGTGGCCGAGGTGCGCGCTGTCGCCCACCACCGGCGGGCGGTGCAGCGCCTCGGTCAGCCAGGCGCCCACGGGTTGTTCGGCATCGTCTGGCGTGGGCAGCCCGTAAAACGCGCAGAGCTGGCCCACCGGCACCGAGGCATCGAGCAGGAAATCGCCAAACACCGCGCGCGTCTGAACCTCGTCTTCCGGCTCGGGCAGCGCCACGCCCAGGCGGCGGGCGCTCCAGGCAATGGTGGAGCCCTGCAGCAGCAGCGAGCTGAGGACGACCACAAACGCCACGTTGAAAAAGATCTGCGCTCCCGGCACGCCAGCCATCACCGGAAACACCGCCAGCACAATCGGCACCGCTCCACGCAGCCCCATCCACGAGATGAACGCGATCTCGCGCCGCTCGAAGCGCAGTGGCGCCAGGCAGAGCCACACCGACAGCGGCCGCGCCACCACCATCAGCACCAGCGACACCCCCAGCGCCGGCCACAGGGTGC
>JAIFNE010000030.1 GCA_020047875.1 Hydrogenophaga sp. | reverse complement strand
TGGCGAAGCTCCCCGATGCCAGCAAGGTGGTGGGTTTTCACCCGCCCTGCACGCTGCAGCACGGCCAGCAGCTCAAGGGCGGCGTTGAGCAGCACCTGGGCGCGCTGGGCTTCACCGTCATGGTGGCGAAGACCGAGGCGCACCTGTGCTGCGGCTCGGCCGGCACCTATTCGGTGCTCAATCCCAAGCTGTCTTACGAGCTGCGCGACCGCAAGCTGGGCCACCTGAGCGCGCTCAAGCCCGCGGTGATCACCAGCGCCAACATCGGCTGTATCACCCACCTGCAAAGCGGAACCGAGACGCCCGTGCGTCACTGGGTCGAGGTGCTGGACGAGGCGCTGCGGGCGTGATTCCCGCGCTGGCCACCCTGCTGGTGTTCCAGCTGCTGGGCGAGGCGCTGGTGTTTGCTTCGGGCATGCCGGTGCCCGGGCCGGTGGTGGGGCTGGCCTTGCTGCTGTGTGCCCTGGTGCTGCGGCCTTCGCTGGTGAGCGGTCTCAAACCGACCACCCAGACCATGCTGCAGCACCTGTCGTTGCTGTTCGTGCCAGCGGGCGTGGGCGTGATGCTGCACCTGCAGCGCCTGGGCGATGAGGCGCTGGCCATCGGCGTCGCGCTGGTGGTCAGCACCTGGATCGGCCTGGCCAGCGCCGCGCTCACCATGGCCTGGCTGATCCGGCGCGTGCAGGCGCCCAAGGACACGCCATGACACCCGGTCTGCCGCTGGGGCTGGAAGAGGTGTGGGTCTACCTGTCGGCCACCGTCTACCACGGCGCCTTTCTGATTTACCAGCGCAGCGGTTTTCATCCGCTGGCCAACCCGGTGGCCATGGCGGTGATCGCACTGGGCACGCTGCTCTGGGCCACCGGCACGCCCTACGCCACCTACTTCGAGGGCGCGCAGTTCGTGCACTTCCTGCTCGGTCCGGCCACGGTGGCGCTGGCGGTACCGCTGTTTGAACAGCTGGAGCGCCTCAAGCGCCTGTGGCTGCCCATGCTCGGCGCCCTGGTGGTGGGCACGTTGGCGGCCACGGTCAGTGCCATCGGTATCGGCTGGACACTGGGCGCCAGCAAGGCCACGCTGGCCTCGCTCGCGCCCAAGTCGGTCACCACGCCGGTGGCCATGGGCATCGCCGAAAAGATTGGCGGCTTGCCCTCGCTGACGGCGGTGCTGGTGGTCAGCACCGGCATCGTGGGCGCCGCCAGTGCGCGCTTTTTGTTCGATGCCCTGCGCATCCGCGATCCGATGGTGCGCGGCTTTGCGCTGGGCACCGCGGCGCACGGCATCGGCACGGCGCGCGCGTTTCAGGTGGGTGAAGAAGCAGGCGCGTTTGCTGGCCTGGCCATGGGTCTGTGCGCTCTGTTCAGCGCGGTGGCGCTGCCACTGGTGGCCGGCTTGTTGTTGCAGTGGGTTTAGAGGACTCCCCCCGCGCCGCCTGCGGCGTCACCCCCCAGGGGGCGATGCAAGTGGCCCGGCAAAGCCGGTTCCACCGCATCCTGGGTGAATACACTGCGCGCCGGAAGTGTTGCGAGGTTTCGAGGGGGCGTTGTTCCAGGGCACCGCGGAACCGGCTTCGCCGGGCCGCCAGTGCCGCCCCCTGGGGGGTGACGGCGCAGCCGGCGCGGGGGGGTCAGGCCAACACGGCTTCGATGTCTTTGGCCAGCTTTTCTGGGGCGTCCTGCGGTGCGTAGCGCTTGATCACGCGGCCGTCTTTGCCCACCAGAAACTTGGTGAAGTTCCACTTGATGGCCTTGCTGCCCAGCAGGCCGGGCGCTTCGGCGGTGAGCCATTGGTAGAGCGGGTGGGCCTGGGCGCCGTTCACGTTCACCTTGCTCATCATGGGAAAGCTCACGCCAAAGTTCTTTTGGCAAAACGCCCCGATCTCTTCGTTGCTGCCCGGGTCCTGGCTGCCAAACTGGTTGCAGGGAAAGCCGAGCACCACCAGGCCGCGGGCGCCATAGGTCTGGTGCAGTTTTTCCAGGCCCCCGAACTGCGGCGTGAAGCCGCAGGCGCTGGCGGTGTTGACGATCAGCAGGGGCTGACCCCGGTAACGTTCCAGCCGGACCGGCTGGCCGTCGATGGATTCGGCTTCGAAATCGTAGAGGCTGGACATGGGTGGCTCCGGGGCATTGGCGGTGCGGGATTGTGGCCTGGGGCGCACGCCAGCGTGCGGTCTCTGACAAATCGTCGTGCTGGAACACCGCGCCAAGCGGGCGCGCGGGCATACTCGCGACGATGTCATTTTCGACGACCTTGACGGGATGAACCTGATGCGTGGCTCCTACACCGTGGCTCTGGTGGGCTTCTCTCAGCAAGAGGCTTCGGCGCTTGAGTCGTTCCTGCGTCTGGCCACTCGGCGTCCACCCGGCTATCGGGTGCAGGACGAGGTGATGGACGCCCAGGTGCTCATCGTCAACGCCGACAACCCGCAGGCACTGCACCTGGTGCGCCACGCCGAGCTCCCCGGCCGGGTGTTGCTGCTGGGCGCCACCGATGGCGGTACCGGTTGGCCGCTGCAGCGCAAGCCGGTGAAGCTGGTGGCGGTGCTGGAAGAGCTCGATCGCATCGTGGGCGCGAAGGCCGCCGCCACGCCCGACGCCTTCGACGATGCCGCCTCGCCGCGCCGCCGCTCCCAGGATTCCGAGTTCCCGCCCACCCGCCCGATGCGCCGGACCAATCCGGTGCTGTCCTCCCCCGGCGCGGTCTCTGCCGAGCTGACGCCCATGCCCAGCCTGCGTGGCTCGCCGCCGGCGCAGCGACCCGGCGTCATGCGCATGACCGACTTTGGCGATCTCGACGACTTGCCCATGCCACCCGAGCGTCAGCCTTCCGGCCGTCCCAGTGCGGACTCATTGCTCCCTCTGGGTCCGAACGCCGCGCCCGAGGCGCCCGAGGCGCCCGAGTTGCCGCGCGGTGACGTGTTGCTGGTGGCCGAAAGCCTGGTTGAGGGGCGCGTTTTGCTCCGGCGCTTCAAGAAGTACGGCCTGTCGCTGGAGTGGTCGCGCGAGCCGGTCCAGGCGTTGGTGATGCTCAAGGCGCATGCCTACCGGATGGTGATCATCGATCGCCTGAGCGGCCAGCCCGACGCCTTTCAGGTTTGCCGCACGGCCAAGCAGGAAAAGCATGGCGGCCGGGTGCCGGTGGTCGTCATGTTTGCAGCGATCGCGGGCAGCATGGACCGCATGAAAGCCGGCCTGGCCGGCTGCGACGCTTACCTGTCCCGCTCGGTGGCCGAGGCCGATCTGTACAAGGTGTTGGCGCAGCACCGCCTGGTTAACCTCGACGCGTTTGCCAAGACCACGATGGCCAGGTCGGATTGGCTGTGAACCTCCCGGCGGGGCCAGCCAGCCTCAGCCGTGCAGGTCGTCGCGGCGCGCGATCTCCAGCAGCCGTTCGAGCTCGGGGCCGTGGTGGCGCTGGTTGTGGCGGTGCCACACGGAAATGATCGCCATGAACCCCGCCACCACCAGACCAAACAGCGTGATCGCGATGAAGGCCGAGACGCCGGCGGCGGTGGAAAAACTGTAGAGCGCGCCCAGAGCCAGAATGCAGGCCTGTTCGTTGAAGTTCTGCACCGCAATCGAGCGCCCAGCCCCCATCAGGTTGTGGCCCCGGTGTTGCAGCAAAGCGTTCATGGGCACCACCAGGAATCCGCCCAGGCCACCGAGCAGGATCAGAAAGGGCGCGGCCACCCACACGTTGTCGATGAAGTTCATCGCAATCACCAGCACGCCCATGGCGATGCCCAGGGGCATGACCCGAGTGGCCTGGTCCAGCCGCATGCGCAGGGAAGCCACCACCGCGCCCACCGCGGTGCCCACCGCCACCACGCCCACCAGCGTGGAGGCCTGCGAGGTGCTGTAACCCAGCGCGGCGCCGGCCCAGGCCAGCACGATGTAGCGCAGGTTGCCCGAGACGCCCCAGAACAGCGTGGTGGTGGCCAGCGAGATCTGGCCCAGTCGGTCGCGCCACAGCCGCTGGTTGCAGCGCCAGAAATCGGGCAGCAGTTCAATCGGGTTGCGTGGCATTGGCCGTGGCGTCACGCCGGTCAGCGGAATGCGGGTGTTGAACCAGGCCGCCAGCGCGTACACCACCACCAGCACCGCGATGGCCGCCTCCGGCGCCGTGTTCATGCCGGTGTGCATGAATGGCAGGTCGAGCGCGAGCAGGTGTTGCGACACGTAGGGCGCAATCAGCTGGCCGCCAAACAGCACGCCCAGGATGATGGAGCCGATGGTCAGGCCCTCGATCCAGCCGTTGGCCTTGACCAGTTGCGAGGGCGGCAGCAGCTCGGTGAGGATGCCGTATTTCGCCGGCGAGTAGGCGGCAGCGCCCAGACCGACCACGGTGTACGCCAGCAGCGGGTGCACGCCCCAGAGCATCAGCAGGCAGCCGAGCACCTTGATGGCGTTGCTGATGAACATCACCTGGCCCTTGGGCCGCGCATCGGCGAAGGCGCCCACAAAGGGCGCGAGGATCACATAGAACAGTGCAAACAGTGGCACCAGCGCCGCCGCCTGCCAGCTCGGCGCGCGCTGCGTGCGCAGCAACTCGATGGCCACCACGAACAGCGCGTTGTCCGCCAGCGAGCTGAAAAACTGCGCCGTCATGATGGTGTAGAAACCGCGCTTCATGGGGTGTGTGGTGTGCGCCCACGAACCCGGCAGGGCAGCCTCGGGGAGGCCAGTGGGGCCCAGGTCGGCTCCGGTGTGGCGCATCAGCGGCGGTGGCTGATGGCGTGGCGGTGCGCCTGGGTTTTGTGCGAAAGTTCGGCGGTTGTCTCCAGCGATGGCGGGTTATAGCACGCCATCGGAGGCCGTCTCCGAATGCCCCGATCGGCCACCGCGCCGTCCCTCGATTTTTCCGAAGCTTGATTTTTGTCGCCATGCCACGTCCGATCCTTGCCACCGTGCATCCCGATGCCCTGCGATCCAACCTCAACCAGGCCCGCGAGCGAGCGCCCGATGCCAAGGTCTGGGCGGTCGTCAAGGCCAACGCCTACGGGCATGGCATCGAGCGCTGTTTCGACGGCCTGCGTGCCGCCGACGGTTTTGCCCTGCTCGATTTCGACGAGGCGCAACGCCTGCGCGCGCTCGACTGGCGCGGCCCCATCCTGCTGCTTGAGGGCACATTTGAGCCGCGCGATCTGGAGCTGTGTTCGCGGCTGCACCTGTGGCACACGGTGCACACGACCGAGCAGATCGACTGGCTCGCCGCCCACAAGACGCAGCTGCCGCACCGCGTGTTTCTCAAGCTCAACAGCGGCATGAACCGCCTGGGCTTCACGCCCACCGCGTTTCGGGCCGCCTGGGCGCGGCTCAATGCGTTGCCGCAGGTGGAAGAGATTTCGCTCATGACCCACTTCAGCGACGCCGACGGCCCGCGCGGCATCGCGCACCAGGTGGCCGCTTTTGAAGCCGCTACCGCCGACCTGCCCGGCGAGCGCACGCTGTGCAACAGCGCCGCCATCCTGCGCCACGCCGGCAGCCCGCTGCGCGGCGAGGGTGTGACCACGCTGGCGGCCGACTGGGTGCGCGAGGGCATCGCCCTGTACGGCGGCGCGCCAGACCACCCCGAGCAGACCGCTGCCGGCTGGGGCCTGCAGCCAGCCATGACGCTCTCCACCCGGGTCATTGGCGTGCAGTCGTTGCAGGCGGGCGACACCGTGGGCTATGGCTCGGCCTTCACCGCCGAGCGGCCCATGCGCATCGGCGTGATCGCCTGCGGTTATGCCGACGGCTACCCGCGCCACGCACCCACCGGCACGCCGGTGCTGGTGAGCGGTATGCGCACCCGTGTGGTGGGCCGGGTCAGCATGGACATGATCACGGTCGATCTGTCGCCGCTGGATGCAGCTGGCGTGGCGGCGGGGGTGGGCAGCGAGGTGACGCTGTGGGGCAAGGCCACGGGCGGCGCCGTGCTGCCGGTGGACGAGGTGGCCACCGCCGCGGGGACGATTGCCTACGAACTCTTGTGCGCAGTGGCGCCCCGGGTGCCATTCGCCGCACCCTGAGGCGCCGGCTGAC
>JAIFNE010000196.1 GCA_020047875.1 Hydrogenophaga sp. | reverse complement strand
GTGGACGAGGGGCGCACGATCTCAGTGAAGGATGCGCTGGTCGGCATCAACCAGCTTATCGACGAGGATGCCGACAAGGGCAAGGAGCCGATTCCGGTTAATGCCGAGCCGATCACGCGCCAGTTTTTGCGCACCTTCGGCAACGCCACCGAGATGAAGCGCGACCAGCTGCAGAAATTCTTGAAGGGCTCCATCACCACGCCCGATGAATTCGAGCAACGCGGCTGGTGCTCGGAGAAGAGCAAGGTCTTCAACCGAGTCAATCCCCTGGACTTCGCGCGTGATTGGTCTGGCAAGCACAAGCGCCGTCTGAGCTCGGATCTGGATC
This sequence comes from Hydrogenophaga sp., assembly GCA_020047875.1. Classification (GTDB taxonomy): domain Bacteria; phylum Pseudomonadota; class Gammaproteobacteria; order Burkholderiales; family Burkholderiaceae_C; genus Hydrogenophaga. Next base: position 4,952 of record JAIFNE010000196.1, on the reverse strand, counting down.
AGGCGCTGGTGCTCATTGGCGCGTGTTTCGATGGCAGCGGCATCAACGCCTCCGACACGCTAAAGAACGAGAATTTCAAGCCCCACGTGGCGCTCAAGCCTTTGCTGGAATGGCTGTTCCGCAATGGCCCGGATCAGGCCAGCCGAAATGCCGCCTCGCGTGCCGTGTCGATCTACAACGCGTGGGCGGCGACCCAGGCAATCAAGCCCATGCAGGGCTCGCTGTTTGAGGAGTACGAGCTATGAAGCAACTGCTCGACACGGTCTGGCAGCGGCGCGGCACCAGCTGGGTTTGGGACGAAGAGGCTCGCAATCAAGTGTGCGCGGCCAGCGAAGTCTGGAGCCTGCGCCAGTTCTTGCAGGCAGCAGGCAAATGGCCCGACGACCTGCCGAGCAATGGCAACAACACACTCGTCGTCGCCGGGTTGGAAGGTGGCCTGGATCTGCTGACGCCCGAGGATGCCGAGACGTGGCTGGGCGATGGGGTCAAGGATGCAATCCTGTCGTTTCAGTCCTACTACGAGGGTGAAGCGTCCTTGATCTTTTGGCTGCCATCTGGTGTTGGGCGAATCAAGTTTCATCCCGCCACCGACTCGGTTGAGTGGCGCTGTGCCGCACCGCACAGCGACCGCCTGCTCGCGTTCGGCCGCATTCTGTGGGGCGAGGCCAACGAATATCCGCAGGAGATCCTGCTCCGCGAAGGCAGCAAGCCTGCTGGCTTGTTCCATTTGCGGATCACCTGAGGTCGGCGCGTGGAAGTAGAGACTCAGCTCCAGCCCGGCGAACGGATCACCCATCACGAATTCGGCCAGGGCGTCGTTCTTGATCCGGCGCGTGACGGCTACCTGCGCGCGTTTTTCGGCGTTGGTGAGCGCCGTGTGCCGGTTGGCTCGGTTCGCCGCCAACTCTCTCGCACCGAACGCATCTTGCGTGCGGTCGATGGCAACGCCGACCGAGCACGCAAGGCGTGGCTGTCCTACGAGGCGCACGCACTGCCGGTGATGGAGAGCGCGTCGGCGCTAACCTCAGCCAAGATCGATCTGCTCCCCCATCAGGTGGTTCTGACGCACCGCATTGCCACCGCGTCGCCCCGGCGATACCTCATCGCCGACGAGGTCGGGCTGGGTAAGACCATCGAGACGGCACTCATTCTTCGGGAGCTGGCCAGCCGGGGCGAACTGACCAGGGCGCTGATGGTGGTGCCTGCGGGTCTGGTGAACAATTGGCACCGCGAGCTGAACGAGGTGTTCAACCTCGACTTCGAGGTGTTCGGCTCCGAGGGCGACATCACTGACCGCAAGACCAACGCCTTCGCCAAGCACGACCGGCTGATCGCCAGCATCGACACCCTGAAGCGGCCAGCGCGCATCAAGCGCCTACTGGATGCGCCGCGTTGGGATCTGGTGGTGTTCGACGAAGCACATCACCTCACGGCATACCGCAATGGCGGCAAGGTCAGGAAGACCGAGAACTACAAGCTGGCCGAGGCGCTCAAAGACCATTCGCGCGACCTGATGCTGCTCTCGGCCACGCCGCACCAGGGCAATCACTTTCAGTTCTGGATGCTGGCGCAACTGCTGAACCCAACGCTATTCGGCAGCCCCGAGGAAATGCTGGAACACCGGCACCGCCTGAACACGGTGATGTTCCGTCGCACGAAGGCGGACGCCTGTCAGCCAGATGGCTCGCCGTTGTTTGCACGACGCTGGGTGCATACCGAGTCCTTCCTGATGGGCCCGGAGGAGCGCCTCTTCTACGAGAAGCTGCGCGAGTACCTGGAGGATGGCTTCGACCTTGCGCGTCGCCAGGGCGGCCAGGGGCGTGCCCTCGGCTTCTTGATGGCCATCTTCCAGAAGATTGCTGCGTCGAGCTTCGCCGCTGTGCGGCGAACGATGAAGCGCCGCTTGCTGATGCTGACGCTGCACGAGGCTTTCCTGCGGGATAAAGACCTCGACATCGAGGGCCGCGAGCGGCTGACCGAGGAGGCCCGAGAGCTGATCCACGAGGAGTTCAACCTCGCACGCGACAGCATTGGGCGCAGTGAGGTAGACCGTGTGCTGGCCGATCTCAAGTATCGACTGGTCAAGAAGCTGGACGAGGAAGCGCTGGAGCTGGCATCCGATCCTTATGGCAGCGAATATGGAGCCGCCCACGCTGAAGAAGCCGCATCAGCTGTCGTGGAACTGCATCTGCCCGAAGAACGACTGCGCATTGGAGATCTGCTCAAGGTCTTTCCGCAGCAGCGTGAGACCAAGGCGCAGAAGCTGCTCGACGGCCTGGGCATCCTGTGGCGGCAGAACCCGAACGAGAAGATCGTCGTGTTTGCCACCTACCTCGGCACGGTGGACTTGATTGCGAGGGAGATCGAGCAGACCTTCCCCGGCCAGGGCGTGGCGGTACTGCGCGGTGGTGATCACGGTGCCAAGATTGCAGCCGAACGCCGCTTCCGCCAGACGGACGGCCCGCGCGTCTTGGTCTGCACAGCGGCTGGCCGCGAAGGCATCAACCTGCAGTTCGCGCGCATCCTGTTCAACTTCGACTTGCCGTGGAACCCGATGGACGTGGAGCAGCGCATCGGCCGCATCCACCGCTACGGACAGAACCACACGGCACAGGTCTACAACCTTGTTCTGTCAGACACCATCGAAGGCCGCATCTTCCTGATGCTGGACGAGAAGCTGGTCGAGATCGCCAAGACGGTCGGCAAGGTCGATGACCAAGGCAACGTTGCCGAAGATCTGCGTGCACAGATTCTTGGCCAACTCTCCGAACGGCTTAACTACGACCGCCTGTACCAAGAGGCGCTGTCAGACCCCGAGCTCAAGCGGACAAAGGTGGAGCTGGAAGCTGCCCTATCGAATTCGCGTGAAGCGCGGCAGGTCGTGTTTGACCTGTTCCAAGACCTCGAAGGCTTCAGTCTCGACGACTACAAACCCTTCTCTGATGTGTCCTCCAGTCTGGATCGCTTGGTGCGGTTCATGTCGGCAGCAGTGACAGATCGACAGCAGCGACTCGTCAAGGTGGACGACGAGACCTATGACCTTGTGACCGTCGATGGTGCGCGCAAGGCCCGGTTCACATTGAACCGAGAGACGGCCACGAGTAACGACAACGTGGAGCTGATGGGGCTGGATCACCCACTGGTGCAGGAAGAGCTTGGCCGCTGGCGCATCGTGCCGCCGGAAGATCTTGGAATCGCTGTTGCGGCCGACGTCGACGACCCAGTACTGCTGTCGTTTTGGATGGTCGAGACCTCCGGCAAGAACGGAGAGCGCCGCGTGGTGGTTCAGCCAATTGCGGTCAAGCAAGACGGCACACGGGTGCCTGCGGTGGAGCGGCAATGTGAACGCTACCTGCAGTCGCCGATAACCACGCCGAGATTCACGCCGGATCAGCGGCTCGAAATGTTTTCACGCGCCGTAGAACCTACGCTGCAGCGTGAGCTCAAGCACAAGGGCGCGGCGAATGGCGATGGCAGCTACTCGGCCGAGTTGATCGGTTATGTTGAGATCGTTGGTCAGGGGGCGTGATGCTGGACGAATACTCAATTGAGCAGCGCGCGACGCAGATTTTCGATGCACGAACCAAGGAATATTTCTCCGAGGTACTGAGCTGCTACTCGGCAGGTAACTACCGGTCATCTGTGGTGATGCTTTGGTCGGTAGCGGTCTGCGACCTGCTCTTCAAGTTGCAGAACCTCGTCGATCTATACGGTGACGCCAAGGCCAAGGAAATCCTTGCAGACATCGGTAAGCTGCAGCAGGACAACGAACGATCTCCGATTTGGGAGACGAAGCTCGTCGAGTCGGTCGCCGAGCAGACGCAGCTTCTTGACATCGCCGAGCGGGAAAACCTGCTGCATCTGCAGCGTCAGCGTCATCTCGCCGCTCACCCGGTGGTCAACGCGAACTTCCAACTGCATCGACCGAACCGCGAGACCGCACGCGCCCTGATCCGAAACACGCTCGATGGGGTGCTGACCAAAGCCCCGATCTTGTCCAAGCAGATCGTCAACGAGCTCGTCGGCGATCTCGAACAGGCATCAGGCATTCTGATTGATGACAAGAGGTTGAAGGCGTACCTGGAGAGCAAGTACTACAACCGGTTCAATCCCGAAGTGGAGAAGGCAGTCTTCAAGGCCCTCTGGAAGTTTGCGTTTCGGCTGACCGACGAGCCGTGCGAGAAGAACCGAGCGATCAACTACAGCGCTTTGCGATTGCTGTTCGGGAGAAATCCCGGCCAGTTCAGGACGCAGATCGAGGCAGACAAGGACTACTTCAGCACGATAGCAACCGGTGGTGCTCCGGTCATTTGCTTGATTCATTTCCTGGCTCGCGAGCCGCAGATTTACGCACTGCTCGCGGATCACGCCAAGGCGGCCATTCAGCACGCGGCCGAGAGTGATGCATCTGCCCGCTGTCTGGCATGGTTCGTCGCCGCGAACCTTCAGGAGCACTCGGAACGACTTGGTGAATGGATTGCGGGAAAGGATTACCCACAAATCGAACGCGTAACCTGGGACGCCATTGAGGAAATATCCGATTCGCCAGAATGGGCCAAGATGGTGATTCGCCTTGCGAACAAGTACTACGTTGCCAGCGGGAGCTACAACGGTGCGGATCGGCGTTTCACAGAGGTGATCAAGCCTTTGTTGGACAAGTACGAGCTTGACGATTGCGTTGACCTGATTGAAGGGATTCAAGGCAACGATCAAACTTGGAGCCGTGGCCGTGCGGGTGATGATCACAAAGTGCTGCGAGATCGCGTGCTCGCACTCGATCCGAAGTTTGACTTCTCTTCATACAAGGTGTTCACCCGGTATTTGGACAACTAGTACATCGTTTCATTAAAAGGTTTACAACAAGTATTTTCAGTGGGATCATCCGTGTCCAGCAATTCCTGATGGAGGTTGGTATGGCACGACGGACGGGACGAGCACCCTTGCTGCTCAGC
>JAIFNE010000115.1 GCA_020047875.1 Hydrogenophaga sp. | reverse complement strand
GCGCGCAGGGCATGGACATTCCCGACGACACCCATTTCCTGCCCGCGCTGCACAACACCACCACCGACGAGGTGCAGCTGTTCGACACCGAAGCCGTGCCACCCGCCCTGGGCGCCACATTGGCCGCGCTGCGCAACGCGCTGCAGACCGCTGGCCAGCGAGCCCGCGCCGAGCGCGCACCGTCCCTCGGGCTGGCGCACCTGGCACAGGACGCGCCCGCGCTCGAAAGCTCGCTGCGCGACAGGTGCGACCCGAATGGGGCCTGGCCGACAACGCCGCCTTCATCGTGGCGCCGCGCCAGCGCACACAGGGCCTGACCCTGGCCGGCCGCAGCTTTCTGCACGACTACGACTGGCGGCGAGACGCCGGCTTTGGCGTGCTCACCCTCATCATGACCGCGCCCATGGTGGTCACCAACTGGATCAACCTGCAGTACCACGCCAGCGCGCTGGACAACCGGCGCTACGGCAGCGGCAACAAGCTGCTGCACAACGTGGTGGGCGGTCGCGTGGGCGTGTTCGAAGGGAACGGCGGCGATCTGCGCATTGGGCTGCCGCTGCAATCGCTGCACGACGGCGAGAAGTTGCGCCACACACCGCTGCGCCTGTCGGTGTTCATCGAAGCACCGCGCGCGGCCATCGACGCCATCATTGAGCAGCACGCGGTGGTGCGCGATCTGGTCGGCAACGGCTGGCTGCACCTGTTCCGGCTCGATGGCGATCACCCCGCGGTGGAGCGGCGCGCCGCGCAGGGCTGGGAAGCCGCAGCGGTGGCATGAGCGCGGCCAACCCGTGAACCTGCCGGTGGGCGATGATGGCCGGTTACCCCCAACCCGGCCCGCACCATGTCCGTGATTCTTGAAGTTGAGCATGTCACCACCTACCGCTACGCCCAGCCGGTGACGTTCGGCATTCACCGCGTGGCATTTCACCCCAGGGCCGGGCACGACATCCGCGTGCTGAACGCCGAACTCACCGTGTCGCCACACAGCCGCCAGCACTGGGTGCACGACGTGTTTTCCAACTCGGTGGCGGTGGTGGAGCCCCTGGTGCCGGCCGACACGCTGAGCTTCACCGCGCGCTTTGCGATCGAACACCGGGGGGTGAAGGACCAAGCCCCATCGATCGACCCGGCCGGCGAGCTGTACCCGTTCCAGTACTCGCTCGACGACCAGATCAATCTGTCAGCCTTTCTGCCGCTGCAATACCCCGAAGACGCTGCGGTGGTGCGCGAATGGGTCTCCAGCTTCCTGCCACAGCGCGGCGACATCCACACCCTGGACGTGCTCAACAACCTCAACCAGTTCATCCGCACCGATTTTGCGTACGCCGCCCGAGACGCCATGGGCACCCAGCGCCCGGCGCAAACGCTGGCCCTGCGCAGCGGAACCTGCCGCGACTTCGCGCTGCTGATGATCGAGGCCGTGCGCGGCCTGGGCATGGCGGCGCGCTTTGTGTCTGGCTACATCTACGACCCCGCGCTGGACCTCGACGGCAGCGCCAGCGCGGGGCAGCCGGTGCAAAGCTGGGACATCGGCGGCATGACCGGCTCAGGCGCCACCCACGCCTGGCTGCACGTCTACCTGCCCGGCGCCGGCTGGATCCCGTTTGACCCGACCAACACCCTGACTGGCGGCACCGATCTCATCCGGGTCGCCTTCACACGCACGCCCGAACAGGCCGCACCGGTGGCCGGCGGCTGGACCGGCGCGGCCAACGACTACCTGGGCATGGAAGTGTCGGTCAGCGTGCGCCGGCGCCTCGGTACCAACGCTGATGAGCCACCCTCGACCTGAGCGCCGGTCAGCAGGAGGCTGCGGGGCGGGTCTACAGCGAAAAGCCGTACTCCACCGTCAGCGGCGCGTGATCGCTGAACTTCTGGTCTTTGTAGATCGTTTCGCGCTGGGCGTGGGCAGCCAGGGCGGGTGTGGCGAGGTGGTAGTCGAGCCGCCAGCCCACGTTGTTGGCGTAGGCCTGGCCGCGGTTGCTCCACCAGGTGTAGGCGGTGTCGGTGGCTTCGGGCTGCAGCTGGCGGTACACGTCCACCAGGCCGGCTTCGGTGAGCAGGCGGGTCATCCAGGCGCGTTCCTCGGGCGTGAAGCCGCTGTTTTTCTGGTTGCTGCGCCAGTTCTTCAGATCGATATTTTGGTGGGCGATGTTGATGTCGCCGCACAGGATGAATTCACGCTGGCCCTTGAGTGTCATCAGGTGGGGGTACACCGCATTCAGAAAACGAAACTTGGCCGCCTGGCGATCGTCGCCCGAAGAACCGCTGGGGAAATAGGCGCTGATGAGGGAGAGCTTGCGCTGCGGGGTGTCGAACCGCAGCTCGACCCAGCGGCCTTCGGCGTCGAACTCGCCGCCATCGAAGCCGACCACGACATCGCTGGGCTCGTGCCGCGTGTAGACCCCGACACCCGAATAGCCCTTCTTGTCAGCAAAGTGAAAGTGGCCGTGCAGACCGGCCAGCGCCTCGAAGCGGCCACTCACGTCCAACGCCTGTGCCTTCACTTCTTGCACGCAAATACAATCCACCCGCATCGTTTCCAGCCAGGTTTCCAGCCCTTTGCTGGTCGCAGACCGGATGCCATTGAGGTTGAGGCTGGTGAGTTTGAACAAGGGAGTCTCCATGGGGTTGGAAGCAGGCGAGGCTGTCACCGAAGCCCAGGGTGGTGCGCTCGCGCAAGCGTTTGTGCAGTTCTGTGTGGATGCCGGCGTGTTGCGCTTTGGCGAGTTCAAAACCAAGGCTGGGCGGCTGTCGCCGTATTTTTTCAACGCAGGCCTGTTCGACGACGGTGCCAAGCTCGGCCGACTCGCGCAATTCTATGCACAGGCGCTGGTGGCCAGCGGTGTGCAGTTCGACATGGTGTTTGGCCCGGCCTACAAGGGCATTCCGCTCGGCGCGGCGGTGGTGATCGAACTGGCGCGCCTGGGGCGCAACGTGCCCTACGCCTACAACCGCAAGGAGGTCAAGGACCATGGTGAGGGGGGCTCGCTGGTGGGCGCGCCGCTCAAGGGCCGGGTGCTGATCGTGGACGATGTCATGTCGGCGGGCACCGCGGTGCGCGAGTCGATCGCGCTGATTCGGGCCGCTGGCGCCACGCCGCACGCGGTGGCGATTGCGCTGGACCGCCAGGAGAAAGCCACCGAGGTCGGCCCGGATGGGATGGTGCGCGACCTGAACCACAGCGCGGTGCAGTATGTGCAACGCGAACTCGGGCTGACGGTGTGCGCGATTGCCTCCCTGGACGATCTGCTCCAGTATCTGAACCTGCACGCGGGCGGCGAACTCCAAGCCCAGCGAGACCGGGTGCTGGCCTACCGCCAGCGCTACGGCGTGAACTGAGAGGCTGCCTGTGACCACCTGCCATTTCCCCCTGCCCCTTCGGCGCACGCCTGTGGCGATGATTGCCGTGCTGGCCTGTGCGCTGGCCGGCGGCGCGCTGGCGCAACAGCAACCCTCGAGCGCGGGCATTTACACCTGCATCGACAGCAAGGGGCGGCGCATCACCTCGGACCGCCCGATCATGGAGTGTCTGGACCGCGAGCAGCGCGAGCTGGGCAAGACCGGCGTGACCCGGCGGGTCGTGCCACCGAGCTACACCGCCGAGGAACGCGCCAAGCTCGATGCCCAGCGACGGGCCGAAGAAGAGGTGCAGGCGCGCATTGCCGAGGAGAAGCGGCGCGACCGCGCGCTGCTGGTTCGCTACCCCAACCAGAGCGTGCACGACAAGGAGCGCAGCGAGGCGCTGGCCCAGATCGACGAGGTGGTGGACGCGGTGATCCGGCGCGAGCAATCGCTGGCGAAGCAGCGCGCGGAGATCGACACCGAGCTGGAGTTTTACCAGGGCGACGTGAACAAGGCGCCCAGCTGGCTCAAGCGCAAGCTCGAGGACAACCAGAGCCAAACGCAGATTCAGAAACGTTTTCTGGATGACCAGGCGCAGGAAAAGAAGCGCATCAACGCCCGCTTCGACGAAGAGCTGGCCAAGCTGCGCCAGCTCTGGCGCGCCCTCGGCTCGGCCAGCAACACGCGCTAAAGCGGGCCCGCGCGGCGGCTTGCCGCGGCCCGTTACTGGAGCTTCTGTTTCAGCACGTCGTTGACCTGCTGCGGGTTGGCCTTGCCTTTGCTCGCCTTCATGACCAGCCCCACCAGTGCGTTGAACGCCTTGTCTTTGCCCGCGCGGAATTGCTCGACCATCGGGGCGTTGGCAGCCATGACCTCATCGACGATGGCCTCCAGCGCGCCACTGTCGTTCATCTGTTTGAGGCCTTTGGCTTCGATGATGGCGTCGACGTCCTGACCCTCGCCGGCCCACAGCGCGTCGATCACCTGCTTGGCCGCGTTGTTCGACACGGTGCCATCCGCGATGCGCTTGAGCAGCGCGGCCAGTGTCTCGGCGCTCACCGGCGCCTGCGCAATGTCTTTTTCCTCATTGTTCAAGCGCCGCGAGACCTCGCCCATGAGCCAGTTGCTGACCATCTTGGGCTGGCCACTGGCCTGGGCAGCGGTCTCGAAGTAGGCCGCCATCGCCGGGCTCTGCGTCACGGCGGTGGCGTCGTACTCGGGCAGGCCGTAGTCGGCCACCAGGCGCTCGGCCATCTGGCGCGGGAGTTCGGGCATTGCCGCTTTCACCTCGTCGACCCAGCTGCGCGACACCACCAGCGGCGGCAGATCGGGGTCGGGGAAGTAGCGGTAGTCGGCCGCGTCTTCCTTGGTGCGCATGGCGCGCGTTTCGCCGGTGTCGGGGTCGAAGAGCACGGTGGCCTGCTGGATCGCATGGCCGTCTTCGATCTGCTCGATCTGCCAGCGGATCTCGAAGTCGATCGCCTGCTGCATGAACTTGAACGAGTTCAGGTTCTTGATTTCGCGGCGGGTGCCCAGCGGCGCGCCGGGCTTGCGCACCGACACGTTGGCGTCACAACGGAACGAACCTTCCTGCATGTTGCCGTCGCAGATGCCGATCCAGGTCACGATTTTGTGCAGCTCTTTCGCGTAGGCCACGGCCTCGGCGCTGGAGCGCATGTCGGGCTCGGTCACGATCTCCAGCAGCGGCGTGCCGGCGCGGTTGAGGTCGATGCCGGTCATGCCGTGGAACTCATCGTGCAGCGATTTGCCCGCGTCTTCTTCCAGGTGCGCGCGCACCAGGCGCACGGTTTTTTTCTCATCGCCCAGCAGGAACGACACCGCGCCGCCCTGCACCACCGGAATCTCGAACTGGCTGATCTGGTAGCCCTTGGGGAGATCGGGATAGAAGTAGTTCTTGCGGGCAAACACGCTGTGCTCGGCAATGTGCGAGCCCAGCGCCAGGCCGAGGCGAATGGCGTGCGCCACCGCTTCGCGGTTCATCACCGGCAGGGTGCCGGGCAGCGCGAGATCGACCGCGCAGGCCTGGGTGTTGGGTTCGGCACCGAAGGCGGTGGGCGCGCGGCTGAAGATCTTGCTCTGCGTGGCGAGCTGGGCGTGGGTCTCGAAGCCGATCACGACCTCGTAGCCCTGCACCAGCAAGGAGGCTTGTTTTTTCTCGCTCATGTTCAAAACCCCTCTGGCGTGCGCGCATGCCA
>JAIFNE010000009.1 GCA_020047875.1 Hydrogenophaga sp. | reverse complement strand
CTTCTTCGTCGGCCACGCGCAGCCAGTCGCGGTAAAAGTCTTCGGGCATGTCGGGGAAGCGCCAGGCAGCGTCCAGCGCCAGGTTGATGGCATTGAATTCGATGTGCGCCACGGCATGCAGCAGGCCGGCCAGACCCTCAGGCGTGAAAGGCGAGCGGTGTGACACCGCCATGGGCGACACCAGTGCCGGGCGCTCCGGTCTGCCGGGCAGCATGCAGCCGGGTGGCGCTGCCAGGGCTTCTTGCGGGGCGATGGGCTGGCCCGCCGCGGCCACCTTGGCCTGCGGATCGCTCAGGCACAGTGCCCGCAGGGCAAGCGCTCGGGCAGACGCCTGCGGCGGACTCGGTGGCGGCTGGGGTGGCGTGGATGGCGCGGCGGTCATCCCTACAATTCTAGGTTTGGCCTGTGGGTCGCCTTGGGCGGCGCCGCACGGCCCTACCGCAAAGAGGAAGGTTCACGATGGCACTCTACGAACTTGATGGCCTGGCGCCGCAACTCGCCGACACCGCCTGGGTGGCAGACAGCGCGCAGGTGATCGGCAACGTGCGCCTGGCCGAGGACAGCAGCGTGTGGTTTGGCGTGATCATTCGCGGCGACACCGAAACCATCACCATCGGTCGCGGCAGCAACATCCAGGACGCCAGCGTGCTGCATGCCGACGTGGGCCAGCCGCTCACCATTGGCGAGCATGTCACGGTGGGGCACCAGGCGATGCTGCACGGCTGCACGATTGGCGAGGGATCGCTGATCGGCATCGGTGCGGTGGTGCTCAACGGCGCGAAGATCGGCAAGCACTGCCTGGTGGGTGCCGGCGCGCTGGTGACCGAGGGCAAGGAATTCCCCGACGGCTCGATGATCCTGGGCAGCCCGGCGCGGGTGGTCAAGGCGCTGTTGCCCGAGCAGATCGAGGGTTTGCGCGCCAGTGCCCGGCACTATGTTGAGAACGCGCAGCGCTTTCGGCACACCTTGAAAAAGCTGAACTGAACGCGATTTGCGTTCGCTATTGATACCGAAAGAAACGATTGTCCGAACTTCACAAATTTGTTTTTGAAGGTCTGCCGGTGCGCGGCATGCTGGTGCGCCTGACTGGCGCCTGGCAAGACATCCTGCAGCGCCGCGAACAGGCCGGTGGCTATCCGCAGCCGGTGGTCGAGTTGCTCGGCGAAATGACGGCGGCGGCCGCGCTGATGCAGGCCAACATCAAGTTCAACGGCGCGCTCATTCTGCAGATCATGGGCGATGGACCGGTGAAGCTGGCGGTGGCCGAGGTGCAGCCCGATCTGAGCCTGCGCGCCACGGCCACGGTAACAGGCGAGGTGGCGGCCGATGCCTCGCTGTCGCAGATGGTGAATGTGAACAACCTGGGCCGCTGCGCCATCACGCTCGACCCGAAAGACCGCCAGCCGGGCCAGCAGCCTTACCAGGGCGTGGTGCCACTGTTTGGCGACCAGCACGAAAAGCTGGAGAAGCTCAGCGAGGTGATCGAGCACTACATGCTGCAAAGCGAGCAGCTCGACACGCGTCTGGTGCTGGCCGCGAACGACAAGGTCGCGGCTGGCCTGCTGATTCAACGCCTGCCCCTGCAGGGCGAGGCCAACCTGTCGGGTGGCGGCGCGATTCGGCGCGACGAAGACGAAATCGGCCGCAACGAAGACTACAACCGCATCGCCATCCTGGCTGCCAGCCTCAAGCGCGAAGAGCTGCTGGAGCTGGATGTGGAGACGGTGCTGCGTCGGCTGTTCTGGGAAGAAGACCTGCGCCGCTTCGAGCCGCTGACCGGTGCGCAGGGCCCCCGCTTTGCCTGCAGCTGTTCGCGCGAGCGGGTGAGCAGCATGCTGCGCAGCCTGGGGCGCGAGGAGGTCGAGTCGATTCTGGCCGAGCAAGGCCAGGTGGAGGTGGGTTGCGATTTTTGCGGCGCGCAATACCGGTTTGACCCGGTGGATGCGGCGCAGGTGTTTTTGCAGCCGCTCAAGCAAGCGCCGGGGTCAGCGGGCATGCACTGACCCACGGACGGGGGAACACCGATGATCAACAAAGCCTGCCCAGTGGGTGCCCCGGTAGCGGTCTGTCGATGAACACACATGGGGGTTTCAGGCGCCGATCGCTGTTGTTGGGCGCTGGTTTGGGTGCGGGTTTAGACGCTATGGCTGGGCGGCCCGTTCGGGCTTGTGCCGACCCGGTGGTGGTGATTGGTGCCGGATTGGCCGGGCTGGCGGTGGCGAGGCAGCTCCAAGATGCGGGCCGACCGGTCGTCGTGCTCGAAGCCCGTGACCGACTGGGTGGGCGCGTGCACACATCCCGGCTGTGGCCGCAGTGGCCGATGGACTTGGGGGCCAGCTGGATTCATGGCCTCAAAGGCAATCCGCTCACGGGCCTGGCCCGGGAGGCGCAAGCCCGCTGGGTGGAGACTTCGTACGATTCCAGTCTTTCATTGGATGCCAAAGGAAACGCTGTCTCACGCGATGTCTCGTCGGCAGATCGCATGCTTGATCGCGCTTTGCGTGCAGCAGAGCGGCGCGATAAGGACCAGTCGGTGATGGCTGCGCTGGAGGCCTTGCCTGCGTGGCAGAGCGCCGCACCGGTATTGCGCCAGAGCGTGCACCATCACATCAACGCCACGCTGGAGCAGGAATACGGCGGTGCTGCGGACGAGCTGTCCGCCTGGCACGGGTCGGATTCAGAGGAGTACGCCGGCGCTGATGCGCTGTTCCCCGGTGGTTTTGACCAGCTGGTGGTTCGTGCGGCGCGGGGGCTGGATGTGCGACTTTCGACGCGGGTGGTTGCTCTGGCACCCGGACGTGTCACGCTGGCCGATCGCCGCGAAATTCGGGCGAGCGCGGTGGTGGTCACGGTGCCATTGGGTGTGCTTCGCGCGGGCGGGTTGCATTTTGCCGAGGCGCTGCACCCCGCGCGGGTCCAGGCCATTGAGACGCTGCGCATGGGGCTGCTGAACAAATGCTGGCTGCGGTTTGAGCGTGTGCACTGGCCCAGCGATGTGGACTGGATTGAATGGCAAGGGCCGCAGGCGGGGCGGTGGTCCCAATGGGTGTCGCTGGCATCGCGCTTGAAGGCGCCGGTTCTGTTGGCATTCCATGCCGCGCACGAGGCGCGCCAGCTTGAAGCGCTGGACGACAAGGACACGGTGGCCCGCGCACACGAAGCCTTGCGAGGCATGTTTGGTTCGCGTTTTCCAGCGCCCCAGGCGGCGCAGATCACGCGCTGGGGGCGTGATCCCTTGTCGCAGGGCAGCTACAGCTTCAACGCCGTGGGCAGTTCGGGGCAGATGCGCCAGGCGCTGGGCGGTTCCGATTGGGGCGGCGCATTGTGGTTTGCCGGCGAGGCCACCGAGCCCGGCCACTTTGGCACGGCCCACGGCGCATGGATGTCGGGTCTTCGCGTTGGGCGGGCTTTGTTGCCACCCACCTGCTGAGCGCTGGGCTGTTGCCAGGGCTTGTTCAGGGCAGCGTGTTGCGTCAGCGCTGGGGTTGAGCAGGTCCAGCACGTCGAGAGACCACTCAGCGGGTGCTGCTGACCAGGTGGCGCCTGTGGCGGTCGTCAACCGCGCCGTCGTCGCGCAAAAAATGGAACAGGCCGCCGGTGGGGTCCAGCGGGCGCGGCAGGCAGAACGCCAAGGTGTCGCGCATGTGGGCGTGCAGAAAGTCGGGCGAGCGGAAGTGGGGCGTGGGGCTGGCCGGGATCATGCGCGTGTTTCGGGGGACTGCTGTTGTATCAACTGGCTGAACAGGCGGTGTTCACAGGCCGGGTCGCTGCACTTTTCGCAGTTCCAGGCCACGCGCCCTTCGCTCAGGTTGCGGTCGGGCGGCACCAGCGGCTGGCCCAGCACCCGCTCCAAGGCGCGCAGCGCCTGCTGCAGCCGGGCTTCTTGTTGGCCGTGAATGGTCTGGTAGGGCAGGCCGGCGGCGTCGAGCTCGCGGCGCAGCAGGGCGTCGGTGGCGTCGCGAATGGCGGGGCTGTCGCGGAACAGGCCGTCGGGCGTCCAGGGCAGGTCCAGGCCCATCAGCAGGTTGAGCGCGTAGCGCGACTGCTCGGCGCGGGCGGGTGCGAGCAGGCTGGCGTCGGCAAAGTAAAGCTCGCTGTAAACCGCCACCACCAGCGCCGAGGTGTCGGCAATCACCAGGTCGACCCCAGGCTGTTGCGTGGCCTCGGCAATCTGCCGGCTCTGCTCGGCTGCGATCGCGGCCTGCTCGGAACATTCAGGCGCTCTGCCCGCCGCCTCGCACCAGGCCCGGAGTGTTTCGGGAATGAGCGCCACCCGCAGTCCGTGCACCTGCTCCAGGTGGTGCGCCAGCGCCTGGGCCAAGGTGCTCTTGCCGGTTGACTCGCCGCCCAGCAGGCAGACCACGGGCGGGGTGTGTGGCGTGCCGGGCGCGCAGGGGTGGTCGGTCACCCGCGTCACCGGCGGGTCTGCGCGATCTGCACGAAAATTTCGTTGGGTTTCACCATGCCCATATCCTGGCGGGCCAGCTCCTCGACCATGTCCAGGCCCTCCTGCAAATCGCGCACCTCGTTGGCCAACTGGTCGTTGCGTAGCCTGGCCTCGCGGTTGCTTTCCCCCAGCGCGGCCAGATCCTGCTTCATCTGCGCCACCTGCGCCACGCTGCCGCGGCCAAACCAAAGCTGCGCGTGCAGCACGATCAGCAGGGTGATCAGCAGGCCGGGAATGAAGCGGTTGGCCATGACGAGACGAGCACTCAGACCATCAGGTCAGCGCAACCACACGGTGAGCCTGCGCGGTCAGCATGCGGGTCATTTGAGGTTATAAAACGCAGCCCGGCCCGGGTACACCGCCACCTCGCCCAGGTCTTCCTCGATGCGCAGCAGCTGGTTGTACTTGGCCATGCGGTCCGAGCGGCTCAGCGAGCCGGTCTTGATCTGGCCAGCGTTGGTGCCCACCGCGATGTCGGCGATGGTGCTGTCTTCGGTTTCACCCGATCGGTGCGAAATCACGGCGGTGTAGCCGGCCCGCTTGGCCATCTCGATGGCGGCGAAGGTTTCGGTGAGGGTGCCGATCTGGTTGATTTTGATCAGGATGGAGTTGGCGATGCCCTTGTCGATGCCTTCTTTCAGGATCTTGGTGTTGGTCACGAACAGGTCGTCGCCCACCAGCTGCACCTGCTTGCCCAGTCGCTCGGTGAGATGCTTCCAGCCGTCCCAGTCGCCCTCGGCCATGGCGTCTTCAATGCTGATGATCGGGTACTTGTCGACCCAGGTGGCCAGAATGTTGGTCCATTCCTCGGCCGAAAGGGTGAGGCCCTCGGCACTCAGCACGTACTTGCCGTCTTTGTAAAACTCGCTGGCCGCGCAGTCCAGGCCCAGGGCGATCTGCTCGCCCGGCGTGTAGCCGGCGTTGGCGATTGCCTCCAGAATCATCTGGATGGCGGCCTCGTGGTTGGCCACATTCGGCGCAAAACCGCCTTCGTCGCCCACCGCGATGCTCATGCCCTTGTCGTGGATGATTTTCTTGAGTGCGTGAAACACCTCGGCGCCCCAGCGCAGCGCTTCGCGAAAGCTCGGCGCGCCCACCGGAATGATCATCAGCTCCTGCAGGTCGAGGTTGTTGTTGGCGTGCGCGCCGCCGTTGACCACGTTCATCATGGGCACCGGCATCTGCACCGCGCTCATGCCGCCAAAGTAGCGGTACAGCGGCAGGCCGGCCTCTTCGGCCGCGGCGCGCGCCACCGCCATCGATACCGCGAGCATCGCGTTGGCGCCCAGGCGGCTCTTGTTGTCGGTACCGTCGAGGTCGATCAGGGTCTTGTCCAGAAACGCCTGCTCGGACGCGTCCAGGCCCAGCACGGCCTCGCCGATCTCGGTGTTGATGTGCTCCACCGCCCGCAGCACGCCCTTGCCCAGGTAGCGGCTCTTGTCGCCGTCGCGCAGCTCGATCGCCTCGCGCGAGCCGGTAGAGGCGCCCGAGGGCACCGCGGCGCGGCCCATCACGCCGCTTTCCAGCAGCACGTCGCATTCCACCGTGGGGTTGCCACGGCTGTCCAGGATTTCACGGCCGACGATATCAACAATGGCGCTCATACACTTCCTTCAAAAAAATCCAAAACAAATCAGTCAGATCAGACACAAGATGAAAACAGGCGCCATCCCGGTGCTGGTATTCAAACGCCCTCGACCGCAATCATGCGAATCGAGCCGGCGCCCTCGCGCACCTGGCGCGCGTGGGTGTAGGTTTCGGAGTGGTAATAGGCCTGCGCCGACGCCAGGTCACTGAACTTCAACACCACCATCCGCTGCGGCGCCCACTCGCCCTCCAGCGCCACCACCTGCCCGCCGCGCACCAGCACCTCGGCACCGTGTTCCTGCATGGCGCGGGTGCTCCACTCGCGGTACTGGGCCATTTGCTCTGGGTTGGTGATGCTGACCTCGGCAATGATGTAAGCGGGCATGGGATCTCTCGGACTCAGGCGTTGAAGTGGTTTTCCAGCAGCGGCCGGCGCTTGATGATCTGGTCAATCGCCACCAGCGATTCCAGCAGCGCCTTCATGTGTTTCAGCGGCACGGCGTTCGGGCCGTCCGACCAGGCTTCGGCAGGCGCCGGGTGGGTTTCCATGAACAGGCCCGCCACCCCGGCAGCCACCCCGGCTCGCGCCAGCACCGGCACCATCTCGCGGGCGCCACCGCTGACCGATCCCAGGCCACCGGGTTTCTGCACCGAGTGGGTGACGTCGAACACCACCGGCGCGCCAGACTTGCGCATCTCGGCCAGGCTGGTCATGTCGGCCACCAGGTTGTTGTAGCCAAAGCTCACACCGCGCTCGCAGGCCAGAAAGCGGTCTTCCGACAGGCCCACCTCGCGTGCAGCGGCGCGGGCTTTGTCGATCACGTGGGTCATGTCCCAGGGCGCGAGGAACTGCCCCTTCTTGATGTTGACCGGCTTGCCCGACTGGGCCACGGCCCGAATGAAATCGGTCTGGCGGCACAGGAACGCCGGGGTCTGCAGCACGTCCACCACCTCGGCCACCTCGGCCACCTGAGCGGCGTCGTGCACGTCGGTCAGCACCGGCAGGCCGGTCTGGCGGCGCACCTCGTCGAGCACCTTCAGGCCGGCGTCCAGACCCAGGCCGCGCTGCGTGCTGCCCGAAGACCGGTTGGCCTTGTCGAACGAGCCTTTGTAAATCAGGGGAATGCCCAGCGTGGTGCAGGCTTCCTTGAGCTGCCCCGCCACATCGATCGACAGTTGCAGGCCCTCGATCGAGCAAGTGCCTGCGATCAGGAAAAAGGGCTGGTCCAGGCCAACGTCGAATCCGCAGAGTTTCATGACAGTCCGATCAGGCCGCAGCCTTCAGCGGGTGCTGCTGGCTGTGGTGCGCCAGCGCAGCGTGGATGTAGGCGTTGAACAGCGGGTGGCCGTCCCACGGCGTGGACTTGAACTCGGGGTGAAACTGCACGCCCACATACCAGGGGTGCACCGCCGTGGGCAGCTCGATCATTTCGGTGAGGTGCTCGCGCTGCGTCAACGCGGAAATGACCAGGCCGGCGGCGCGCAGGCGCTCCAGGTAGTGCTCGTTGGCTTCAAAGCGGTGGCGGTGCCGCTCGGTGACCACCGGGCCGTAGATCTGATGGGCCAGGGTGCCGGGCGCGACGTCGGAGCTTTGCGCGCCCAGGCGCATCGTGCCGCCCAGGTCGGAGCTGGCATCGCGCTTCTGGATGGAGCCATCGGCGTCCTGCCACTCGTCGATGAGGGCAATCACCGGGTGCGGCGTGTCGGGCTCGAATTCGGTGCTGTTGGCGCCTTCCAGCCCCGCCACATGGCGCGCATATTCAATGGTTGCGACCTGCATGCCCAGGCAGATGCCGAGGTAAGGCACGCCGTGCTCGCGGGCGAAACGCGCGGCGCAGATCTTGCCCTCAATGCCGCGCTTGCCGAAGCCGCCGGGGACCAGAATCGCGTCGAAACGGCTCAGCGTGTGCGCCACGTTGTCAGGGGTCAGCGTCTCGGAGTCGATGTATTCGATCTGCACCTTGGCGTGGTTCTTCATGCCAGCGTGGCGCAGCGCTTCATTGAGCGACTTGTAGCTGTCGGACAGGTCGACGTATTTGCCCACCATCGCGATGTGTGCGGTGTGTTGTGGGTGTTCGACCTCGTACACCAGATCGTCCCAGCGCTTGAGGTTGGCCGGCGGCGTGTTCAGGCGCAGCTTGTCGCAAACCAGGCCGTCCAGGCCCTGCTCGTGCAGGATGCGCGGCACCTTGTAGATGGTGTCCACATCCCACATGGAGATCACGCCCCACTCGGGCACGTTGGAAAACAGGCTGATCTTGGCGCGCTCCTCGTCGGGGATGCGGCGGTCGGCGCGGCAGAGCAGGGCGTCGGCCTGAATGCCGATGGCGCGCAGTTCCTTGGCGGTGTGCTGCGTTGGCTTGGTCTTGAGCTCGCCCGCAGCGGCAATCCAGGGCACGTAACTCAGGTGCAGAAACACCGAGTTGTTGGGCCCCATGCGCAGGCTCATCTGGCGCACCGCCTCCAGAAACGGCAGCGATTCGATGTCGCCCACGGTGCCGCCGATTTCGACGATTGCCACTTCAACGGCATCGGCGGTGCCCACGCCCGCGCCGCGTTTGATGTATTCCTGAATTTCGTTGGTCACGTGCGGAATCACCTGCACCGTCTTGCCCAGGTAGTCGCCGCGCCGTTCCTTCTCCAGCACCGACTGGTAAATCTTGCCAGTGGTGAAGTTGTTGCTTTTCTTCATTCGCGTTTCGATGAAACGCTCGTAGTGGCCGAGGTCGAGGTCGGTCTCGGCACCGTCGTCGGTGACGAACACCTCGCCGTGCTGAAACGGCGACATCGTGCCCGGGTCCACGTTGATGTACGGGTCGAGCTTGATCAGGGTGACTTTGAGGCCGCGGGATTCTAGAAGCGCGGCCAGCGATGCGGAGGCGATGCCTTTGCCCAGAGAGGACACCACACCGCCGGTGACGAACACAAATTTGGTCATGTCTCGGGCGAGCCTTGCGCTCGCGGGAGGTGGAAATAGAAATTATAGGGGCGCCCGACGCGGCCTCTGGCCTGCGCCGGCGTCGCCGCGCGCAGCGTTCACCAACCGCGCCGGCACCGCATTGGCGCGCTGCAACGCTGCTACATTGCCGGCATGAATGAACTGGCTGGCAAACACATCGTTCTGGGGCTTTCGGGTGGCATCGCCTGCTACAAGGCGGCCGAGCTGTGCCGCGCGCTCATCAAACAGGGCGCCAGCGTGCAGGTGGTGATGACCGAGGCGGCCGAACGGTTCATGACGCCGGTGACGATGCAGGCGCTCTCTGGTCGCCCGGTGTTCTCCTCGCAATGGGATGCTCGCACCGCGGGTGGCGTGGACAACAACATGCCGCACATCAACCTGAGCCGCGAGGCCGACGCGATTCTGGTCGCCCCGGCCAGCGCCGATTTCATGGCCAAGCTGCTGCATGGCCGGGCCGATGACCTGCTCAGCCTGATGTGTCTGGCGCGTCCGCTGGAGCGGGTGCCGTTGATTCTGGCGCCAGCGATGAACCGCGAAATGTGGGTGCACCCGGCGACCCAGCGCAATGTGGCGCAGTTGCGCGCTGACGGCACCACCGTGCTCGATGTGGGTGCGGGCGAGCAGGCCTGCGGCGAAACCGGCGACGGCCGCATGCTGGAGCCCGCCGAGCTGCTGGACGACATCGTGGCCTTCTTTCAGCCCAAGGCGCTCGCCGGGCGGCGGGTGCTGGTCACGGCCGGCCCCACCTTCGAGCCCATCGACCCGGTGCGCGGCATCACCAACCACTCATCGGGCAAGATGGGCTTTGCCATCGCACACGCCGCCTGGGAGGCGGGCGCCCAGGTCACGCTCATCGCTGGCCCGGTGACGTTGCCCACACCAAGGGGCGTGCGCCGTCTGGACGTGACCACCGCCCTGCAGATGCGCGACGCCGCCGAGGCCGAAGCCCTCCAGGCCGATGTGTTCATCGCCACCGCCGCGGTGGCCGACTGGCGCCCCGCCCAGGCGGCCGATCAGAAGATCAAGAAAGACGGGCAGGGCACGCCGCCGCCCATGGTGTTCACCGAAAACCCCGACATCCTGGCCGGCCTGGCCGCCAGCCCACGTGGGCGCAGTGGCGCCCTGTATTGCGTGGGCTTTGCCGCCGAGACCGACAACCTGCAGGCCCACGCCCAAGCCAAGCGTGCGCGCAAAGGCGTGCCGCTGCTGGTGGCCAACCACGGCCCCAGCGCTTTCGGGCAGGACGACAACCAGTTGTACCTGGTGGACGAGCAGGGCGTGCACCCCTGGCCGCGCGACAGCAAACGCGCTCTGGCCCGCCGGCTGGTGGCGGAAGTGGCCCGGCGCTTGCCACCAAACTCATAAATCACCGATTGCTTATGGATGGATAATTTTTCAAACCAGAGGAGACATGCCCATGCGCCCGATCCCACCCGGCCCTGACAAAACCGTGCCGCCTGCGGCCCGCCACACGCGCCGCCACTGGCTGAAAGCCGCTGGGGCGTTGGGTGCCACCGGCTTGGGCCTGGCCGCCTGGCCCGAGGCGCGCCTGTGGGCCCAGCAGGTGCAGGACTTCATTGAAGGCCCGCCGGTGCCCGATGTGCCGGCCCAGCGCCTCAGCCCCCATGTGTGGATGGTGTACGCCAAGGACGGTTTCCCCACCGCCGAGAACCAGGGCCTGATGGCCAATGTGGTGTTTGTGGTCACCGGGGCGGGTGTGGTGGTGCTGGATTCGGGCTGTTCGCTGCAGGTGGGGCAGATGGCGATCCGCATGATCCGCCGCGTCACACCGCAGCCGGTGGTGGCGGTGTTCAACAGCCACTACCACGGAGACCACTGGCTGGGCAACCACGCCTTTGTCGAGGCCTATGGCGCCGACCTGCCGATTCACGCCCTGCCACACACCATCGAGCAGATCAAGGGCGCCGAGGGCAACCTCTGGCGCAGCCTGATGGAGCGCTGGACCAACCAGGCCACCATGGGCACCAAGGTGGTGGCACCCAACCGCCCCACCGCGCATGGCCAGACCTTCCGCTTCGGCGAGGTCACGCTCAAGATGCACCACTACGGCACGGCCCACACCCCGTCCGACCTGTGTGTGCAGGTGGTGGAAGACCGCGTGACCCATGTGGGCGACATCGCGATGGACAACCGCATCGCCAACATGGACGACGGCTCCTACGCGGGTACCGCCAAGACCTACGAGGTCTTGCAGGCGGCCACCGGCGACCAGCTCTGGGTGCCCGGGCATGGCCTGGCCAGCACCGGCTTGCTCAAGGCCTATGGCGACTTCATGGCCGGCATTTACGAGCCCTGCCTGAAGGCGGTGAAAGACGGCCAGCCGATGGAGGCCGCGCGTGCCGCGGTGCTGAAAGACCCGCGCGTGGCCAGCCGAGCGAAAACCATGCAGGGCTTTGAAAGCAACATCGGCAAGTACATCAGCCTGGCCTATCTGGAGGCCGAGAAAGAGGCGTTTTGAGCTTGGCGCGCCCGTGTGGTGCGGCTTGCTTCAGCCTGTGGTTTTGCCAAAGCTCCACCACGGCAGCAGGGCTGTGAGCGGGCGCACCGTGCCGCTGGCATCCGGCGTGTAGCCGGGCAGGGCGGCCAGTTCGGCCTGCCAGGCGGCGCTGGCCAGGGTCTGGCGCAGCGCCTGCAGCGGTGGCTGGTCCAGCGCGCTTTTCAGGCACACCAGGTGGTATTGCTCTTGCACCAGCGGCACAAAGCCCAGCCCCATGGCGGCGGCTGCGGCCTCGGTGCCCAGGCCCGCGTCGGCTTGGCCGCTGGCCACCGCTTGCGCCACCGCCGCGTGTGAGGGCTCGCAGCGCGGCTCGGTGCCGATGTCGCTGATGCTCAGCCCTTCGGCTTGTAGCAACTCTTCCAGCAATACCCGGGTGCCCGTGCCCACAGGCCGGTTGACGTAACGGCGCTCCAGGCCACTCAGATCGCGCAGGCCCTGCAGGCGCAGCGGGTTGCCCGGCGCCACGATCAGGCCCTGGCGGCGCTTCGCAAAGCCCAGCAGCTTGTGGCGACCCGGCTCCAGCAAAGGCCGGTAAGCGCGGGCAAACAGGCTGTCCATGGCGGGGTGTTGGCGGGCGTGAAAGCCGGCCAGCACGCAACGCCCTTCGTTCAGCGCGCGGATGGCGTCCACGCTGCCGCAGAACTGGATGTCCAGGTGAAGTTTGGCGTGCGCCGCGGCATGGCGCTGCAGCATTGGCAGAGCGTCGTCGTGGCTGGCGTAGAGGCTCAGCACATGGCTGTCGGGCTCAAAGGCCAGGGCCAGCGTGCGCTCCAGATCGGCGCGCAGGGCCTCGATCTTGCCGCCCAGCCGGGCCTGGGCAAGCCGTTCGGTCCACAACAGCTTCTCGGCAAACGGGGTCAGCTGCGCGGCCTGCCCCCGCTCCCACACGATCAGCGGTTGGCCCACCTGTACCTCCCAGGTCTTGAGCTGGCCCCACACATGCCGGTATGACAACCTCAGCGCGCGCGCGGCAGCGGAGATGGAACCCTCGCGCCGCACCGCCCACAGAGTGTCCATCAGCGGGTTGTGCAGCCGG
This sequence comes from Hydrogenophaga sp., assembly GCA_020047875.1. GTDB lineage: Bacteria > Pseudomonadota > Gammaproteobacteria > Burkholderiales > Burkholderiaceae_C > Hydrogenophaga. The sequence continues at coordinate 5,799 of JAIFNE010000009.1, read as the reverse complement.
GCCTCGGGGCCGCGCTGATCCATGAGTTGGTAGGCCAGTTCAACGTGTCGCATGGGGCCCGAGTGTGCCGCATGGGGCGGCTATGCAAGGTGATTCATACCTCGCCAACCCCAACAGCCAGAGGCCCCACCGGCCGTTACCATGCGCGGCTTCATGAGCAGTTTTTACGACAGTGTGGCCACAGCGGGGCAGTTGATTGCCTCTGGCGACGGGGCCTTGTGGGCCATCGTGGGCCGCTCGCTGGCGGTCAGCGCCACCGCGTGCGCCCTGGCGTTTCCGTTGGGGCTGGCGCTGGGCGCCTGGTTGGCGGTGGCGCGCTTCCCGGGCCGTGGCGCTGTGCTGACGCTGCTCAACACCTTGTTGGCGGTGCCCTCGGTGGTGGTGGGCTTGGTGATTTACCTGCTGCTGTCGCGCTCGGGCCCGCTGGGCTTTCTGGGGTGGCTGTTCAGCTTCCAGGCCATGGTGCTGGCGCAGGCGATTCTGGTGCTGCCCCTGGTCACCGCGTTGACCCGTCAGGTGGTGGAAGACATCGACCGCCAGCACGGCGAGCAGCTCAGTTCACTGGGCGCGGGCGCCGGGCTGCGCAGCCTGCTGGTCGCGTGGGACGAGCGCTATGCGCTGCTCACCGTGCTGATCACCGCGTTTGGCCGGGCGGTGTCTGAAGTGGGCGCGGTGATGATCGTCGGCGGCAACATCGAGGGCTTCACCCGTGTCATGACCACCGCCATTGCGCTGGAAACCAGCAAGGGCGATCTGCCGCTGGCGCTGGGCCTGGGCTTGGTGCTGCTGGCGGTCGTGCTGTGTCTGAACAGCCTGGTGGCAATGCTGCGGCGTTGGCGCGAGCGGCTGGACGGCGGCCCCCTGCCGGTGGCCACCGCATGAGCGCCCCTGCATCCAGTGGGTCGCGTTTGCTGGCGCTGCAGCAGGCCAGCGTGCGGCTGGGGGCGGGCGCCCAGCGCCCCGCCTTGTCAGTGGTGACACTGACTGTTCACGCGGGCGAGCGCATCGCGCTGGTGGGGCCCAACGGCAGTGGCAAAAGCACCTTGCTGCGTTGCCTGCACGGCCTGCAGCCACTGGCCAATGGCCAGCGCGAGCTGGCCCCGGGGGTGCGCATGGCCATGCTGTTCCAGCGGCCTTATCTGCTGCGGCTGTCGGTGCGACACAACCTGCAACTGGGTCTGTGGATGGCGGGCTTGCCCTGGGCGCAGACGCGCCAGCGCGCGCTGCAGGCCCTGGCCCGGGCGGAGTTGTCCGATCTGGCCGAGCGCCCGGCGCGGGCCTTGTCGGGCGGGCAGCAGCAGCGCGTGGCGCTGGCGCGCGCCTGGGCCTTGCAGCCCGACATCTGGCTGCTGGACGAGCCCACCGCCAGCCTGGACCCCCACGCCAAGCGCGAGGTGGAAGCCTTGATTCGCGCTTTTGGCGACGAACCCGCCGCGCCTGGACGCTGGCCGGCCACCCTGGTGTTTGCCAGCCACAACCTGGGCCAGGTCAAGCGCCTGGCCAGCCGAGTCATCTGCCTGGACGCGGGCCGGGTGCTGGCCGATCTGCCCGTGCACGAGTTTTTCAACCCCGACCTGCTCGACGCCCAGTCACCGCAGGCCAGTGCTTTTGTCAAAGGAGAAACCCCATGAAAGCCTCTTATTCCCTGTATTTCCGTAGCCCATCCCGCCGGGGCATGGTCAAGGCGCTGCTGGCCGCGGGCACGCTGTCGGCGGGGCTGCTGGCTGGTGCCTCGGCCATGGCGCAAGCCAGCATCGTGGTCGCGTCCACCACGTCCACTGAGCAGTCCGGTCTGTTCAGCCATCTGTTGCCGGCGTTCAAACAGGCCAGCGGCATCGACGTCAAAGTGGTGGCGCTGGGCACGGGGCAGGCCATCGACATGGCGCGCCGGGGCGATGCCGACGTGCTGTTTGTGCACGACAAGGTGGCCGAAGACAAGTTTGTGACCGATGGTTTTGCCGCCAAGCGCCAGGACGTGATGTACAACGACTTTGTGCTGGTGGGCCCCAAGGCCGACCCAGCCGGCGCCAAGGGCAAAGACATTGTGGAAGGCCTGAAGAAAGTGGCGGCGGCCAACGCGGCCTTCATTTCCCGTGGCGACAAAAGCGGCACCCACGCCGCCGAGTTGCGTTTCTGGAAGCTGCTGGGCGACAACGCCCCCAAAGGCAGCGGCTACAAGGAATGCGGCTGCGGCATGGGGCCGGCGCTGAACATGGGCGCGGCCAGCAACGGGTATGTGCTCACCGACCGCGGCACCTGGCTCAACTTCAAGAACCGCGGTGAGTTGACCGTTTTGGTGGAAGGCGATCAGCGCCTGTTCAACCAATATGGCGTGATGCTGGTGAGCGCGGCCAAGCACCCTCACGTGAAGACCGCCGACGGCCAGAAGTTCGTGGACTGGGTGACCGGTGCCGCTGGACAGGCCGCGATCGCGGGCTACAAGATCGGCGGCGAACAGCTGTTCTTCCCCAACGCCGCGAAGTAACGGCAACCGCCGCGCGGCCGCAGGTTCAGCGCGCCGGCGGTACCAGAATGGTGGGCTTGGCTTCGGGCAGCAGATCCGGGTGATCGCGGCTGAAGTGCAGGCCGCGGCTTTCGTGGCGCATCATGGCCGACATCACGATCAGATCGGCCACCTGCACCAGGTTGCGCAGTTCCAGCAGGTCGCGGGTGACGTGGAACTGGGCGTAAAACTCGTGAATCTCGCGCTGTAGCAGTGTGATGCGGTGGGCGGCGCGCTCCAGGCGCTTGTCGGTGCGCACGATGCCCACGTAGTCCCACATGAAGCGGCGCAACTCGTCCCAGTTGTGCGAGATCACCACCATCTCGTCAGCGTCGGTCACGCGGCTGTCGTCCCACAGCGGCAGCGCCGGTGGCAGTGTGGTGGGCGCGGTGGCGATGGCCGCCACCGCCGCTTGCGCAAACACCATGCACTCCACCAGCGAGTTGCTGGCCAGTCGGTTGGCGCCGTGCAGGCCGGTGCAGGTGGTCTCGCCCACCGCGTACAGGCCGGCCAGGTCGGTGCGGCCGGCGAGATCGGTCACCACGCCGCCGCAGGTGTAGTGGGCGGCGGGGACGACCGGAATCGGCTCTTTCGTGATGTCGATGCCCAGCTCGGCGCAGCGCGCCAGGATGTTGGGGAAGTGTTCCTGAATGAACGCCGCCGGCTGGTGTGAGATGTCGAGGTACACGCAGTCCAGGCCGTGCTTCTTCATCTCGAAGTCGATGGCGCGTGCCACCACATCGCGCGGCGCCAGTTCGGCGCGGGGATCGTGATCGGGCATGAAGCGATGCCCGCCCAGGCGCTCGGGCAGTTTGAGCTGGCCGCCCTCGCCGCGCACCGCCTCGGTGATGAGAAAGCTTTTCGCGTGCGGGTGGTACAGGCAGGTCGGGTGGAACTGGATGAACTCCATGTTGGCCACGCGGCAGCCGGCACGCCAGGCGGCGGCAATGCCGTCGCCGGTGGCGGTGTCGGGGTTGGTGGTGTAGAGGTACACCTTGCCTGCGCCACCGGTGGCGAGGATGGTGTGTGGCGCCTGGAAGGTTTCGATCACATCGTGCTCGACATCGAGCACATACGCGCCATGGCATCGACCCGGTGTGCCAGGGAATGGCCGCTGCCCGAGCTTGGCGTCGGTGATCAGGTCGACCAGCATGTGGTTTTCGAAGAAGCGGATGCTGGGCGTGGCGCGCGCGCGCTCGCTCAGCGTCTTTTGCACCGCGGCGCCGGTGGCGTCGGCGGCGTGCACGATGCGCCGGTGGCTGTGCCCGCCCTCTCGGGTCAGGTGCAGCGCTCCCTTGTCTTGCGAAAACGGCACACCAAGTTCTTGCAGCCAGGCAATGGCTGCGGGCGCGTGCTCCACGGTGAACTGGGTGGCCTCCAGGTCGCACAGCCCGGCGCCGGCCACCAGGGTGTCGTCCACATGCGAGGCGACGCTGTCGCCCTCGGCCAGCACGGCTGCAATGCCGCCCTGCGCCCAGTTGCTGGAGCCGTCGGAGATGCCTCGTTTGGTGACCACGGCCACCCGGTGCGTGGGCGCCAGCTTGAGCGCAGCGGTCAGACCAGCCAGGCCGCTGCCGATGATGAGAACGTCGAAATGGTGTGTGGTGCTCATGTCAGGGACTCAGAATGGTTTCGCCGCCGGGCCGCCCCAAGGCGAAACGCGCCCCCTTTGGGGGGCAGCGACCCGCGCAGCGGCGGAGCGTGGGGGTGGTCATTCGCTCGGGGTGTAGGCCAGGCGAACGTAGATGGGTGCAAATGCCTCAGCCTGGGTCAGCTCGATCAGGGTTTCCTTGGCCAGCTCCAGCATGGCAATGAAGGTGACCACCAGCACCTGCGCGCCGCGGCTGGGGTCGAACAGCTCGCCGAATTCGACGAACCGCCGTCCTTGCAGCCGGCGCAGCACCATGCCCATGTGTTCGCGCACCGAGAGCTGTTCGCGGCTGATCCGGTGGTGCTGTACCAGCGTGGCGCGCTTGAGAATGTCGCGCCAGGCGTTTTGCAGATCCAGCACATGCACATCCGGGAAGCGCGGGGCGAGAGACTGCTCCACATAAACCTGGGCGCGCAGGAAATCGCGGCCGTACTGCGGCAACTCGGCAATGCGCTGCGCGGCCAACTTCATCTGTTCGTACTCAAGCAGCCGGCGCACCAGCTCGGCGCGCGGATCTTCGCCTTCTTCGCCCTCGGCCACCTTTTTGGGTGGCAGCAGCATGCGCGACTTGATCTCGATCAGCATCGCCGCCATCAGCAGGTATTCGGCCGCCAGCTCCAGGTTGCTGGTGCGAATCTCGTCGACATAGCTCAAATACTGGCGGGTCACCGCCGCCATCGGGATGTCGAGAATGTTGAAGTTCTGCTTGCGAATCAGGTAGAGCAGCAGGTCGAGCGGGCCTTCAAAGGCCTCCAGAAAAACCTGCAGTGCATCGGGCGGGATGTACAGGTCGCGCGGCATCGCAAACAGCGGCTCGCCATAGAGCCGCGCCAGGGCCACCTGGTCGATTACCTCGGGCAAACCCGTGTCCAGCCCGTTGGGCGCGGGGTCGAGGGTGGCGGTGGCGTCGCTGCGCATGGGGGCACTCAGGCAGGCGACCGGGCGCGCAATGGGCTCAGCTCGGCTTGGTTTGCGTCTGGTAGACGTAGGGCTGCTGGGCCACCTCGGCCGCGTCGGCCTCGGCCTGAAACTCGCGGTCGATCCGTTTGTCCCACAGCAGGGAGCGGCCCTTGCGCTGCGATTGCTCCAGCTCGGGCTTGTCCTTCTTCAGCTGGTTGATGAAGTTGGTGGCGTCGGAGGTGTAGTGGGGGCGGGCGAAGATGGACATGGTCGTACCGGCGAAAGCACCGAGTTTACCGGCTGGCGCTGGCGGGGCCGGGGTGTGTTGTGGTGCCCGCAGCCCTCAGCGGCAGGGGTGCAGGTGTTCGGCAAATCCCGAGCGCTGGATCAGTGAGAGCGGTTGCGGGTTCAGGCCCACCATGCCCAGCTGGCCACCCCGCTTGCTGATGGCCTTGTGCAGCTGCTCCAGCGCGTCCAGGCCGGTGGTGTCGAGCGAGATCATGCGGCTGGCGTCGAGCACCACATGGAGCGGGCCGGGGGTTTGCTCCACCCGCGCCACGACGGGGTCGATCTTGGCCACCGCCCCGAAAAACAGCGAGCCATACAGCGCGTAGGTGAGGCCTTGCGCGCTTTCATCGACCGGGTCCACTCGGAAAATATCGCTCTGGCGGCGCACGAACAGCACCACCGCGAGCACCAGGCCCAGCTCCACCGCCACCGTGAGGTCGAACACGATGGTGACCAG
>JAIFNE010000220.1 GCA_020047875.1 Hydrogenophaga sp. | reverse complement strand
CACTTGTTTTGGTTGCTCATGTGATTTCCTTTCGGTTGTGTTTCGGCGGGATGCCGCAACTGTCTGGGATATGTCCCGCACTCAAAAAAGGGAAGGCGTGCGAGCTGCTCAGCGAGCGGACGTGAAAAAGCCCACCGAAGTGGGCTTTTGGGTTTGCTTGGGAAGAGAGACGTGAGTCTCAGTCGCGGTGCGTGTGAACGTACCAACCGAGCGCGATCATGATCGCGACGAACATGTGAGCCTCATTTCAGCTTCTCCTCGCCAATGAGGTTGAGCGCTGGCTCGGCCTTGGCGAACGAGGCTTCGTACTCGCCCTCGGACATGTCGTACTCGACATCCATGACCGCTGCCATGTAGGTTTCTGCCTCGACGGTCACGACGATCGTCTTCGTGACTTCGAACGTGAACGTTTTCATCTCTCACTCCTGGATGCGTTGCTCATGCTCTCTCCATCAATCTCGCTTTGCAAGCTGCGCAGTTGGTTTTTTGCAATTCTGTCGGATGTAAGCAGCGCAGCGAGTTCAATTAAGCCTCTGTCGTACTCCGGGTTTTCGCCTTCGTCAGACATGAGGGTTTTGACTGCATCAAGCACCGCTTGTACGTGAGCGCGTGTGGGGGCAACCTCTACGGACTCGCCCGGGCCAATGTCGATCAATTCCGCCCAGGCCCACATTTGGGGCGGGTCTCATGTGATTTCCTTTCGGTTGTGTTTCGGCGGGATGCCGCAACTGTCTGGGATATGTCCCGCACTCAAAAAAGGCTGCCAGGCTGCCAGGCTGCCAAGCCGAGCGATGGCAGTTATCCACAAAAGCTGTGGAACAAGCTGGGGATAACCAAGGGGCAAGGCGTCGAAGGCGCGTTGCTGCTGGCGGGGCACTGGGTTGCTCGCTGGGTGAGCAAGGCGAACCGGGCGAATCCTGATCCGGGGACACCGGGCAGAAAGGAGGGCTGGGATCGGGCGCCGACCGGGACCGGCTCGATTTCCATCGGCATAGCGTCGCGCTCGACTCCGCTCGACCATTGCGACCAGGCGCGGGAGTTCAGCGAGCGGACGTGAAAAAGCCCACCGAAGTGGGCGTGATCGCGAGTATCGCGGTTGTGACTCCAGATCACGAACCCGGCAAGGCCGGTGAGAGCCGCAACGAACGCAGTGAGGATGAGGGTGAATTCATTCATCAGGTTTCTCCTTCGACCATCGGATGATGCCCGAACGTCTGTGAATGTGCACGCGGCCACAAAGCAGGCTTGTCTTGCGGTGCGCCAGCACAGGAACACCCACCGGGCAGAAAGGAGGGCTGGGATCGGGCAACGACCGGGACCGGCTCGATGTCCATCGGCATAGCGTCGCGCTCGACTCCGCTCGACCATCGCGACCAGGCGAGGGGTTCGTATAACGGGGACAGTCAACCTCTCGCCACCATCTCCGCGATGCTGCCCGCCCGGCAGGGGCGAAGCCAACCTGAGTGCCTTCGTTGTGGTGAGCGGCCACCGATTCCCAATCGCCATGCAAGCAAGGAGGCCGCTCACCACCAACCACACACCTGACCCCGGATCCAGACCTCGCACCTGGTGAGCGCAGCGAACCCACCACCGGATCAACCGCACGAAGTGCGCGGCGTAGGAATTCGGGGACACACCTGTCCCACTCCCTCCCCCCCTCCTCCTCCTGTTTTCGGGCGAATCAACCTCGCGGCAGCGGCGAAGCTCGCCATGGGGGTGCTGGCGGGTGAGCGGCCACCGATGCCCAAATTTTGTGCAAGCGAGGGGGACGCTCACCACCAGCCAACACACCGGGCGTTTGCTCCACGCCCTCTCCCATCCTCCAGCCTCCACAGCGAGCCGGCGCGAGCCGCACGATGGTCTCGGCGTAGGAATTCGGGGACACACCGGGCCCAACCCGAGCCGATGCATCCGACGACTTGCTTCTCGCGACAGCGGCGAAGCGAACCGCCGGGGGTTGGCGGGTGAGCGGCCACCGATGCCCAAATTTTGTGCAAGCGGCTCCCCGCATCTGGGGCGTTCCACATCGACAACGGTGGCGCTCTTGGCTCTCGCACGCGACCCACTCGACCACGGCCAGACCTTCGTGGGAGGCGCGAAGGCAAGCCTGTGCCATCCAGCGCGAGAGGTGCGAGACGCATGAAGGCACGCCCATGCGGGTCAATCCGGTAACTTGGGCACCGGACAAGTTACTCGTGCGTTGTCCTCCAACGTGTCCACATCGACGCGCCGTTGGGGGGCGGTTGCTGCAGCCGTGTCTGGTTTTACGCCCGGGGCGAGCGGGTCAATGCAGGGCTGTCCAGGGTTGCCATGCCGGCATCAGCGCGGTGTGCTCGCACGAGGCTGGCCTCCCTTTGAGCGTTGTGGTGGCGGGCGCGATCAGGCGCGGCAGTAGGGGCGGACGACACCAACCAACGGGCGGTGTTGGCCAACGCGGTCATTTCTCGGGCTCCCTTGGGAGAGCGGGGAATGAACTGGCGGGACTGGGCGGGACCATTCCTTGCGAGCGTTGGGCTGTGCGACCTCCATGGGAAGCCGGGTCGCTGGGGCGAAGGGCCGCCAGGCCCGTAGTCCCGTAGCCGTGGCTCTCCCGGCGTTGGGCAATCACCGGGGCGAGGCCATGCTTGCCAATCAGGGTCGGCCGATGGGCAAGCCGTCCATGGGAAGCCGGGCATCCGGGGGCGAGCGATGCGCCAGCGAGCGACTGCCACCGTCAGCCATGCGAGCCCGGCGTTGGGCAAGCACACCACGGCGACCAAGGTGGTCACGTCCCGCCCTCCTCCACTGTCCCCGTTTTACGACGCGCACCTCGAAGGGGACGCGGACCTCGCTGCGGGCGAGTCCATCAGGTTCATCCCGGGTTCGGGCGGCGGGGCCGGGGTCACACCGGGCAGAAAGGGGGGGCTCGGATTCCACGTCATCAAGCGACTTCCACATCGGGGGCCACGGCGCCAGGCTGCGGGGCGTTCCCATGGTCCAACGGTGGCGCGGCTGTTGGGGCGCTCCACATCGGGTCCGGTGGCGCGGTCTCGGGCGCTCCACATCGCATCAGGTGGCGCGGCTGTTCGAGGGCTGGACAGGACAATCCCTTGGTGGCCTTGCTCTCGCGGACAGGCCAGACCGGCGGCTCGGCCTCCGTTTGTATTGTGCAATCCACTGCGCAAGCTGTCGGGGCAAGCCATGGAGCAAGCCCTCCACGTGCGGCTCGGATCAGCGGACTGGGTTCGCGGTTCGGCCTCCACGTCGATCACGGTGCACCTGGTGCGAGCGTGCAATCCAGCGGGCTCGGTCGTGGGCTCGCTTCGATGCCACCGGATGGGTCCGCATCTTGGGCGGCGTCCACGCCAAGGCGGGTGTCCTGGGGCGAGCGATGCGCCAGCGAGCGACTGCCACCATCAGCCATGCGAGCCCGGCGTTGGGCAAGCCTCTTTTCGGTTGGGCAAGCACAGGGGCCGACGATACGGTCCACGTCTTGGGCGGCGTCCACGCTGAGTCGGGTGTCACGGGCGAAGGGCCGTCAGGCCCGAAGTCCGGTAGGTGATGCAAGCCCGACGTTGGGCAATCCTCCGCTGGGTTGTGCAATCCACTGGGCAAGCTGTCGGGGCAGGCCATGGAGCAAGCCTCCACGTCTTGGGCGGCGTCCTCGTTGAGTCGGGCATCCGGGGGCGAGCGATGCGCCAGCAAGCGACCGCCACCGTCAGCCATGCAAGCCCGACGTTGGGCACGCCTCCGCTGGGTTGGGCAAGCACTGCGCGGTGGATGACGGGGCCGCCATGGGAAGCCGGGTCGCGGGGGCGAAGGGCCGCCAGGCCCGTAGTCCCGTAGGTGGTGAGAGCCCGGCGTTGGGCAAGCCTTTGGATTACTCGCCAAGCCCTCGGCGGATCGCGGTTTGTCCGTGGAAGCGGTCTCCTCAGAAGGCATCTGGAGGCGCCATCCCCCCTTTCCGCGACCACACATATCGGGCTCGTTGGCCCGGCGCCGGCTGCCGTTCTGTGTGGCTGCCATCTACGCCCGTGGAGGCGTGTGTTTTGTCTCCTGTTTTCGAGGGAGGTGGGCAGCCCGTTATCCAAGGGGCGATTTTGAGGTGGGGTGGCATTTCTAAAACGCAGGACGGTTTTGAGCGGATTTTGGGGGTCAAAGTACCCGCCTGACCGACTGAAGAGGCTGCTTCAGGACGGCGGAAACAAGGGCGGGAGAGCGAGCCAGACGCTCGCGCAAGGAGCGAGGAAGGCGGCGAAAACGGCGCTGAAGCAAACCAGCGTGCGTGCATACGGGAGCGCAATCAGTAGCCCGAAAGTACGCCAGCGAAAACGCTCTTGTGTCCGAGAAAAGCACCTCCGGGGCGCACTTCCGACCCTTCAATGGCATTTGTGCACACATGAATTTTGATTTGTGCACACAAATGCTTTTTCATGTGCGCACAAATCAACCGCCATGGGTCCGCGTGGTAACTTGGCCGCCGCCGTACGGTTGATCAGTCGACTCACACCGCCGCCCTGTGTCTGAAACGTATCCGTGGCGGGAACCCCCGGCTCAGGATCAACACACCGCCCCGACGCAGCTGATCGAGCTGGTCAAAGAGCATCTGGCGCTCGCCATCAAAGCTGCCGAGCATCACGCCGTGATCCCTGGGTACTGAAAGCCACCCCAGGCTGCAAGCAGTCATAAATCGCACCGTACCCCTCCGGCGTGATGCACACGGGATCAACCTCGAACGCCAGCAGCGCAGACGAAATGTTCCGATCTGCAGCAGCGGCTTCCAGATCAATGTCCTCCGGGTCAAGCAGCCAGGCGTGCTGTACGCGCCGATCCTGCGCACGGGCGATCATGTCGGCCAGCGCCCATGCCGGCCGCAATCGGTCAACCCCACCCTGAACAAACTCCACGCCGGGCAACACCTTGCGAAACCAGGCCTGCGATCGGTGCACGAGATCGAAGTCGTGCACAGCGTAGAGCGGACCGTCGCTGGGCACCGCTACCTCAGGCAGGCTCGGGATCTGGGTGGTCCAGCCCGACTCGCGTAACACGTCCACACCCAGGCGACATGACAGCGGGAAAACCCGCCTCAGAGCGGCCTCTGGATTCACCTGAGGATTGACCACCAGATTCATGTGCACGTCGGACCTTCCGCCCAATGGCCTGACCAAGCCGGCGGCTCGCCAGTTGGCCAGATAGGTCGATGCGATTCCGGACTTCCAGCCGAAGCACGCGGCGAGCTCGGGCCCGGTGAACACCTCGGGCAGCCGCTGCAGGCGCTGGCGTGCCGGGGTACGCTCCCCCGCCGGATCAGCCGCGCTCACGAACGACCTCGGCAGAAACAGCTCTCTCGACGGGATAGGCCTCGCGGATCCGCTCGATGCCCTGATCAAGCCAGCGCGCACTGGCACTCAGCATCTGGGCGGCCACAGCCTGATCCATCTTCCAGGAGCTGGGCAGCCAGCGAAGCAGGTCCATGGCCACAGCCTTGGCCACACTGGGATCTGCCAAGGTGGCCAGCCGCGCCTCGGCGCTGGCTAGCCAGTTGTGCGCCGTCTCCTGGGGACCCGAGTCCTTTTGAGGAGCCGGATAGATGGACAGGCGCGTGAGCAACGCATCAGCACTGAGCGATGCGCCCTGCTGCTCGCAAAGCCACCACAAGTCGAACACGTCGCGGGCCTTGAGCCGGTCACGAGCCCCCAGCGCGTAGACCTTGTCTGCAACTACCTCGTCTAAGGTAAGCGTGGGCACAAATGACTGCGTGCCGGTGGGAGAGGCGATCGGCTTGATGAGCAGCCTGATAGCGTCCAGCGCCTCGCCAGGCGTGCTCCACAATTCGACCTTGACCTTGGCCGTTCCGATGATCGTAGGGCCGCCCAGCGTGACCATGAATGCGTGGGGGTTTCGATCGCCAGCGGGTGTGGACACCGTCACCGAGAGTTCTGGCGGCACGCCTGGCAGGCGCTGCAGGCGGCGCTGAACGGCCTTGGCAAGGCTTCCCAGCGACAGGCCGCCGCGCACCATGAAATCCAGATCCTCGCTGAACCGGGCAGATCCGTGTGCCAGGTGCAGGCTGGTGCCGCCCTGGAAAGCTAGATCACCCGGCTCCCAGCGCCGGGAGTCCATGAGGGCACCGATGGTAGCCGACTGCAAAATCTCGCGGTAGCGCTGCTGTTCAGCTGCGGACAGGGGTCGTTTGGCGGCCATATATACCTAGTTAATGGATATATTATTACATTAACATGGTATTTTCTCAAGCATCGAGTCAGCCAAAACTAACCACACATATCGGGCTCGTTGGACCGGCGCCGGCTGCCGTTCTGTGTGGCTGCCATCTACGCCCGTGGAAGCGCGTGTTTTGTCTCCTGTTTTCGAGGGGGGTGGAGAGCCTTTTATCCTAGGGCGATTTTGAGGGGAGGGGTGGCATTTCTAAAACGCTGGACGGTTTTGAGCGGTTTTTGGGGGTCAAAGTACCCGCCTGCACACCTGAAGGGCATGGTGCGCAGCGAGGTGGAGCTGGAAGCCTGGCTGGACGAAGTGCGACAAGCGGTCAAGGCCAAGCTGCCCAACGGCCCGGTGCAGTTCTGATTACACTGTACACAACCTAGCACATTGAGGGCCACCTATGTCCAGCACCATGACCATTCGCCTGGAAGACGGCATTAAAAACCGGCTCGATCAGCTGGCCAGCGTCACCCAGCGCAGCAAATCATTCTTGGCCGCCGAGGCCATTGCGGCCTACGTGGATACCAACGAGTGGCAGCTCAGCGAAATTCAGGCGGCGCTCACCGAAGCCCAGGCCCAAGACTACGCCACCGATCAAGACATGGCCGACCTGGCGCTGAAATGGAATGCCGGTGCACATTAAGGTGAAGTGGCTGCGCGCAGCGCGGCAAAATCTCGACGATGAAGCCACCTACATCGCGCAAGACGATGCCGCAGCAGCCAGCCGGTTGGTGGCGCGGGTGCTCGAAGCGGTGGCCCAGCTCGCGCAGCAACCCGGTTTAGGCCGACCGGGCCGCGTGCCCGGCACCCGCGAGTTGGTGGTGTTGAAAACCCGCTACCTGGTGCCCTACATCGTCAACGGCGATCAGGTCACCATCCTGCGGGTGTTTCACACCTCAAGGCGTTTGCCCAAGCTTTGGTAGGTCGAATAGTCCCACCGCCCCAGTAGAGCTTGCGCAAGCGGCCTCATGGTTAAAGCGAGGGGCTTGCGCGGCTCATTCCGGTCACTGGGCCTGCATCTGCTTGGCTGCGTCGTACTCAGCTTTGAAATCGACCCCGACATCAGCAGAGGGGTCCAGATCCTGAAAGGCTGCGTACATGATGGACAACAGATGCAGTCCGCTGAACTGGCCAGGTAGCGCCTTCAGTTTGTACTTGGCGGTCGAGTCGTTGACGTCGA
>JAIFNE010000096.1 GCA_020047875.1 Hydrogenophaga sp. | reverse complement strand
ACCAGCGTGCGCGAGGTTGAGCTTGCCGCCGTTGGCGCGGATGTAGTTTTCGAAGTCGCGGTAGGTGTTGGCCGGCAGCTTGGGGGCGCCGATCAGCGTCATGGGCACATCGTTGATCATGCCCAGGTACTCAAAGTCTTCCAGCGGCTTGAACTGCAGCTTGCGGTACAAGCCAGGGGTGGCCGCCATGCCGATGTGCCAGACCAGCAGGGTGTGGCCATCTGGCGTGGCTTTCGCCACTTTGTTGGCACCGATGGTGCCGCCCGCACCAGCCGCGTTTTCCACCACGATGGTGGCGCCGCCGAGCGGTTTGCGCATGGCCTCCGCCAGCTGACGGGCCACCAGGTCGGTCGGGCCACCGGCAGCAAACGGCACCACGATGGTGATGGGTTTGCTGGGGAAGCCTTGGGCAAATGCACCGGCAGACACGGTGGCGGTCAGCGCAAGCGCGAGCATGTTTCTCTTCACGGGATGTCTCCTGATTCCAAAATGGAAGGCCAATGCTAGCGGGCAAGCCCAGTTTTCGCCCCTAGGAAAGTACCAAGAAGCCAAAGTTATGACATCGGATCGGCGTCTGTCGCGCGCCTGACCGGTCCGACCACCGAAACCGCCAGAATCTCCACCCACAAGCGCCGCGCCCAAGCCAGCCCATGACATGCCTCCCACGGGTCCGTTCAGCGGCTGCGCCCTGTTTGTCTATCGCTCAAACCCCGCACCAACCCAGCATGCCTATGCAACGTTCCGATTTCCGATTTTTCCACCGCCTGCGTGTTCGCTGGGCCGAGGTGGACATGCAGAAGATTGTTTTCAACGCCCACTACCTGATGTATTTCGACACCGCCATCGCCGACTATTGGCGTGCGCTGGCGTTGCCCTATCAGGCCACCATGGACCAGCTGGAGGGCGATCTCTATGTGGTGAAAGCCACGGTGGAGTTTCACGCCTCGGCCCGGGTTGACGACCAGATCGAGGTGGCCATGGCCTGCAGCCACATCGGCAACTCGTCGATGGTGTTCAAGGGCGCCATCTTCCGTGGCAATGAGCACCTGATCTCCGGCGAAATCGTCTACGTGTTCGCAGACCCGGCCACGCAAAAATCCCGCCCGGTGCCGCCAGCCTTGCGCGAAATCGTGCTGGGTTACGAGGCGGGCGCGCCAGTGTCCACCGTAAAAACCGGCAGCTGGAATGCGCTGGGTGCCGACGCGCAGGCCCTGCGAACCGCCGTGTTTGTTGAAGAGCAACGCATTCCCGAAGAACATGAGCGGGACGCGGCCGATGCGCATGCACTGCACGCGGTGGCCTACAACCGGCTGGGGCAGGCGGTGGCCACCGGACGCCTGCTGACGTTGCAGCCCGGCGTGGCAAAAATCGGCCGCATGGCCGTGAACCGGGTTCTGCGCGGCAGCCACCTGGGGCAGCAGGTGCTGCGGGCCTTGCTCGATGCCGCAGCCGATCGCGGCGAGCGCGAGGTGGTGCTGCATGCCCAGCGCAGCGCCGAGGGCTTTTACCGGCGCCTGGGTTTCGAGCCCCGCGGCGAGCCTTTTGAGGAAGCCGGGATCACTCACCTGGCGATGTTCATTCGCCTCTGAGCCGGGCCAGAAGCCGTTTCAGCCGGCCAGCAGGCTCAGCGACTCGCGGCAGCGGCGGCTCTCGTCCCAATGGTGCGGGGCCTCGGGTGCCTGCGGTGTGTGGGTCCATTCGTGGGCATCGAGCCGCCAGTCGGTTGCAGCTGGTGCGGCCGCGATGCGCAACACCAGGCTGCTGCGCGTGCCGTAAGCCCGCTCGGGCATTCGAACAAACGCGCTGGAGAGCTGGGCTTCGCATCCCGGGCCAACACCGGTTGTCGGTAGCTGGTGGGCTGGCGCGGTGGCGTCGTCGGCCAGGGCCTGGGCCAACCCGTTTTCCCAGCCGGGCGCCGGCTCGGTGTCGTGCGTGGCGTGCAAAGCGCGCGCCAGCGCCGCTTTGAGCCTCAGGGTTTTGGGCCAGGGGGTGTCGAGCGCGGCATTGGACAGCCCGTAAACGCCGGGCGGCAGCGTTCGGCCTGTGAGCCGTGGCTGCACCCCGGCGGCCGGGCGTTGTGGGTCGCAGTTGCTCATCCAATACCAGGCGCCGGTGTGCAGTTCGCCGACCACCAGGTTGAAGCCGCCATAGGCCAGCGGCTTCAGGTCAGCCCGAAAGGCTTCGAGCGGTTCGCCGGCGAGCCAGCGGGTGACCAGCTCGCCTCGGCTGCGCTGGCCAGGATGTGGCTGGGCGCTGCGCACGTTGGTGAGCATGGCCACCCGGCCGCTGAGGCCCACGCCCAGCCAGGTGCCGCCTTCGCGCAGGTCGCGCCCCGCCAGCACCTCACCGCCACCGGGCAAGGTCCAGCGGTGCAGTGGCGCGGTGGGGCGGTCAAAAAACTCGTCGCGGTTGGCTGCCAGCAGCAGCGGCAGATCGGGCTGCGCCCGCACGGCAAAGGCGATCAGGCACATGAGCGCCGCAGCCGGTTGGTGGGGCTCAGATGTCGTCCAGCAACGGGTAGGGCAGGGGCAGCAGGCTCAGCGCCGGGCCGCCGATGGCGCCAGCCGTGAGAAGACCGCTGCCGACCGCCTTGGTCTGCATGGACACCAGCGCATTCCAGCCCCCAGCCGGGTTGGCGGCGGCGGCCACCACGGTGCCGCAGGGTTGGTCGGGGTCGCTGTCGTGAAACACATCCTGGCCGGCGGCCAGCGGTTCGCTGGCCGCCACGCGGTAAGCGCGGCGCTTGAGCGTGCCGCGAAACTGGCTGCGGGCCACCACCTCCTGGCCTGGGTAGCAGCCTTTCTTGAAGTTCACGCCGCCCACCGATTCGTAATTCACCATCTGCGGCACAAACGCATCCACCACCGGCTGGGTGATGGACACCACGCCGCTCATCACCTCCAGCCATTGCCAGTGCGCGGGGTCGATGGCGGGTCCAGCAGGCGCCTCTGCGGCGCCTCCCTCCGGAATCGGCGCCACGCACAGCGCGCGCGCCAAGCCCTCAGCGGGATACAGGCGGGTCCAGCTTCGGCCGTCGGCCGCGTTCAGGTGGCTCCAGGGCGCATCGGCCAGACCGGGCGCCGTCTCGCCCGCCACGCCCCACAGCGCAAAAGCCTCGCTGGCATCGCTGAGCACGACCTTCGCCCGCATCACGAACATGGACAGCCGCTTGAGCGTAGGCGCCAGCAGATCGCGGCTGCACACCAGCAGGATCTCGTCGGGCGAGCGCTTGAAGCCGATAAAACTGGCCTGCATGCGCCCTTTGGGCGAACAGAAAGCGGCCAGCCTGGCCTCTGCGGCGCCCAGCAGAACGAAATCCTGGGTGAGCTGACCTTGCAGAAACTTGGCGGCCTCCGGGCCAAGGGCGCGGATCACACCCAGCTGATCGAGACGGACAACGCCGTGGAAGAGTGAAGAAGCGGTCATGAAAGATCCTGATCGGGCCCGCGGGCATGGGCCCAGAGGGGTCGATTATCATCACCCGGCCCCTGGGAGAGCGCCCGCGCGCGCCCTTTCCCCCACCACAAGAACGCCTCTGTTCGGTTCTCCCCTGCATCCCCTTGATCCGTCTTTTGAAACGCCTGCTGATCGTGTCGCTGCTGCTGGCTGCGCTGGCCGCTGGCGTTGCTGCGTGGTGGCTGCAGCGGCCGCTGGTGCCCGCGCAGGCGAGCCAGCCGCTGGAACTCACGGTGGCGCCAGGCATGGCGCCGCGTCGGGTGGCCGAGGCCTTGGTGGACGCGGGGGCGCAGACCCCGGCCATCGCGCTGTTTGCCTGGTTCCGGCTGTCGGGCCAGGCGCGCGATATCAAGGCCGGCAGCTACGAGTTTGAGCCCGGCTCTACCCCGCGCAGCCTGCTGGACAAGCTGGTGCGGGGCGAGCAGGCGCTGCGCAGCGTGGTGCTGGTCGAGGGCTGGAACATCCGCGAAGTGTTGCGCGCGGTGCGCGCGTCGCCCGACCTGACGCAGGATCTCGACGGCCTCAACCCGGCCCAGGTGATGGAGCGCATCGGACTCGCTGGGCGCCATCCCGAGGGCCGCTTCTTCCCCGACACCTACCGCATGGTGAAAAACGCACCGGCCTCTGCGGTGCTGCTTCAGGCGGCGCAGGCGATGGACCAGCGGCTGGCCGAGGCCTGGGCCCAGCGCAGCGCCAGCACGCCCCTGCGCTCGCCCGAGGAGGCGCTGATTCTGGCGAGCATTGTTGAAAAAGAGACCGGGCTGGAAAGCGACCGCGGGCAGATCGCCGGCGTGTTCAGCAACCGCCTGCGCATCGGCATGCGGCTGCAGACCGATCCGACCGTGATCTACGGACTCGGCGAGCGCTTCGACGGCAACCTGCGGCGCATCGACCTGCAGACCGATACCCCGTACAACTCCTACACCCGCGCCGGCCTGCCACCCACGCCGATCTCCATGCCGGGCTGGAACAGCCTGCTGGCCGCGGTACAGCCGCAGGCCACGAACGCTTTTTATTTTGTGTCGCGCGGCGACGGGTCGAGCCAGTTCAGCGCCACCCTGGCCGAGCACAACGCCGCGGTGCGCCGCTTCATTCTGCAGCGCTGATGCCAAGTTCTACCAACAGCACCGGCCTGTTCATCAGCTTCGAGGGCATCGACGGCGCTGGCAAATCGACCCACATCGCCCGGCTTGCGGACACGTTTCGCGCCCAGGGCCGAGTGGTCACACTGACGCGCGAGCCCGGCGGAACGCCACTGGCCGAAAAGCTGCGCGTCATGGTGCTGGAAGACGCGATGGACCCGCTGTGCGAGGCGCTGCTGATGTTCGCCGCGCGCCGCGACCACCTGCTGCAGGTGATCGAGCCGGCGCTGGCCAGAGGCGAGGTGGTACTGTGCGACCGTTTCACCGACGCCACCGTGGCCTACCAGGGCTTCGGGCGCGGCTTCGATCTGGATGTGCTGCGCCAGCTGGAAACCTGGGTGCAGGCGCTGCCGCAGGGCGGCCTGCGCCAGCCCGAGCTCACGCTGTGGTTCGATCTGCCGCCCGAAACCGCCGCGGCGCGCTTGGCCACAGCGCGCGCGCCCGACCGCTTTGAATCGCAACCGGTGGCCTTCTTCAGCCGGGTGGGGGCTGGCTATGCGCACCGTTTGCAGGCGCAGCCCGAGCGTTTTGCCCGCATTGCGTCCGACCAGCCGGTTGACGCGGTCTGGCGTGCGGTGCGCGCCGTGTTTGAGACGCGCGGCTGGCTGGCGCCGGAGCCTGCCGTATGAGCGAGGTTTCGGCGGCTCAACCGCTCGCGCCCTGGCTGCAGCGGCAACTGCAGGCCGCGCTGGGGCAGCGGGGTCATGCGCTGCTGCTCGCGGGTCCATCGGGTCTCGGCCAATACGACCTGGCCCTTGCGCTGGCGCGCGCCTGGCTCTGCGAACAACCGAGCGAGCAGGGCGCCTGCGGCGTGTGCGGCAGCTGCCACGCGATTGATGTGCGCACCCATGCCGACCTCTGCGTGCTGCTGCCCGAAACCCTGAGTCTGGCATTGGGCTGGCCGCTGGACGAGGCCACGCAGAAAAAGCTCGACGACAAAGAGCGCAAGCCCAGCAAGCTGATCCGCGTGGAGGCGGCGCGCCAGGCGGTCACCTTTACCCAGTCCACCCGTGCCCGCAGTTCGACCAAAGTGGTGCTCGTCTACCCGGCCGAGCGCATGAACATGGAGTCGGCCAACACCTTGCTCAAAACGCTGGAAGAGCCCAACGGGGTGGTGCGTCTGGTGCTGGCCACCGAGGCGCTGGCCCAGCTGCTGCCCACCATCCGCAGCCGCTGCCAGATCCACGCCATGGCCTGGCCCGGCGACAGTGAGGCCCAGGCCTGGCTGCTTGACCAGATGGCCGGTGATGGCGCTCCCCGCGCCACCGCTGCCCAGGCCGAGGTGTGGCTGCAAGCCGCAGGCGGGCGGCCTGACGACGCGCTCGAGTGGGCGCGCGGTGGGCTCACGGCCCAGGCCTGGCACGCGCTGCCCCAGGCGCTGGCGCGCGGCGACTGGTCGCTGCTTGGGCCCTGGCCTGCGGCGCGCCAACTCGACGTTTTGCAAAAGCTTTGTCACGATCTGATGGCGCAGGCCAGCGGCGCCGCACCACGCTACTTTCCCGCCGCCGTGCTGCCGCCAGCACCGCGCTGGTCCGCGCTCGCTCAATGGTCGAAGGACTTGCTGGAGGCGACGCGCTCGGTGGAGCATCCGTTCAACCCCGGCCTCATGCAGGAGGCCTGGGCCGGCCACACCAAGCAGGTACTGGCTCGCTTGCCCGCCAGACCCTGAAACGCGAGGTCTGGGGCGGTTCCGGGTGGGTTATTGCCGGCTTGTCTTCGGTGGTTTACCGCTAAACTCGAACGCCATGAGCACCAACCCGCCAGCCAGTGCGTCTCGTCCGAGCGTGATTCAGCTCTCCATCAAGGAGAAGGCGGCGTTGTACGCGGCCTACATTCCGCTGTTTGCCGACGGTGGCATTTTCATACCTTCTTCGCGCGACTATTCGCTGGGTGACGACGTGTACGTGTTGCTCAGCCTGCCCGACGACCCACAACGCTACCCGGTGGCGGGCAAGGTGGCCTGGGTGACGCCAGCCAAGGCGCAGGCCGGGCGCACGCAGGGCGTTGGCATTCGCTTCCCGGCCGACGAAAAATCGCGCCAACTCAAGCTGCGCATCGAAGAAATTCTGGGCACCCAGTTGGGCTCCGATCGCCCGACCCAGACCATCTGACAGCCCAAGCACGCGCCGCGCCGGCAGCCTCCTTGCCCTTCGGCCCTGGCCCGGATCGGGGCCACAACAAACCCCGCATGTTCACCGATTCCCACTGCCATCTGAGCTTCCCCGAGTTGCGCGAGCAACTGCCGGCCATCCTGGGTGCGATGCAGGCCGCGCAGGTCGACCGCGCCCTGTGCATATGCACCACGCTGGAAGAGTTCGACGATGTGCATGCGCTGGCGCGCGAACATGCCAATCTGTGGTGCACCGTCGGCGTGCATCCGGACAACGAGGGCGTGCACGAACCCAGCATGGACGATCTGCTGCAGCGCGCCGCGCTGCCCCGGGTGGTCGGTATCGGGGAAACCGGCCTGGACTACTACCGGCTCAACGGCCGCAGCGTGGCCGACATGGCCTGGCAGCGGGCGCGCTACCAGGTGCACATCGCCGTTGCCCGCCAGACCGATCTGCCGCTGGTGATCCACACCCGAAGCGCCTCGGACGACACGCTGGCGATCCTGCGCGAGGCCGGCGGCTTCAGCAGCACAGGCAACGGAGGTCTCCCGCCAGCCCGTGGCGTATTTCACTGCTTCACCGAAACCGAGGCGGTGGCCCGGGCGGCGCTGGATCTGGGGTTTTACATTTCGTTTTCAGGCATCGTCACGTTTCGCAACGCAGGCGACCTGCGCGATCTGCTGCGGTGGGTGCCGCTGGAGCGCATGCTGATCGAGACCGACAGTCCTTACCTCGCGCCCGTGCCGCACCGCGGAAAAACCAACAGCCCCGCTTACGTGCCGTTCGTGGCCCAGCAGATTGCCGAGGCCAAAGGTCTGCCGCTGGAGATGGTGGCGCGAGCCACCAGCAGGAATTTCGAGCAGCTGTTCAGCCGGGTGACACCCTGTCTGACCGAGGTGGTTCATGAGCCTTCTTAGAAATTTCCTCGCGTTCGCCTGGATCGCGCTGGTGGCCATGGGGGCCCAGGCCAACGCGGTCGAGAATTTCTTTGCCGCAGTCCGCAACGACAACGAGTCTGCCGTGGTGGCCCTGACGCTGCGCGGATTTGACCTGAATACGCGTGATGAGCAGGGCGACACCGGGCTGCTGGTGGCCCTGCGGCAAGAGTCGCTCACGGTGGCCGATTTCCTGCTCAAGCAAAACGTGGTCAACGTCGAGGCGAGGAACAAGGCCGGCGAAAGTCCGCTGATGATGGCAGCACTCAAGGGCCAATACCCGCAAGCGAAGCGCCTGATTGAACGCCGTGCGGAGGTCAACAAGCCTGGCTGGACGCCGCTGCACTACGCAGCCAGCAACCCAGGCGAGGGCAGTGCGGCCATGGTGCGACTGCTGCTGGACCGCTTCGCTTACATCGACGCCGAGTCGCCCAACAAGACCACGCCGCTCATGATGGCCGCGCGCTACGGCAGCGATTCGGTGGTGAAGCTGTTGCTGGAAGAGGGTGCCGACCCGATGCTGCGCAACGAACAGGGCCTGACTGCGCTTGACTTCGCAAGGCAGGCTGACCGGCCAGAAGTGCTGGCCATCATCTCGGCATTTGTCCGCGGCAAGCAGGCTCCGGGCACCTGGTGAGGGGAGCGAAGGTCCGCAGTAAAGCGATGCGACGTAGGTGTAACCCACATAGGTTGTTGAGCAGTTAGCCGCCAGAATCGCGCATTCTGATTTCGAGGAGATACACCGTGGCAATCGCCAGTCAAAAAGATTTTTTTTCGGGACTCATGTTCATGACGGTGGGAGGCGCATTCGCCTGGGGTGCCGTGAGTTACGAAATTGGGGATGCCGCTCGCATGGGGCCGGGTTACTTCCCCTTCATGCTGGGGTTGATCCTCGTCGGCCTGGGTGCTCTCGTCACAGTGAACGCCGTCCGCAAAGGCCTGCCAGGCGGAGACAAGATTGGCGCCATTGCGTGGCGCCCCCTGGTGTTCATTCTCGGCGCCAACTTGCTGTTCGGTGCGTTGCTGGCGGGCGTTCCCAAGATCGGCCTGCCGGCATTTGGGCTGATCGTCGCCATCTACGCGCTGGTGATCATGGCGGGTTACGCGCGTGAAGGCGCCAAGCTCAAGGAGTCGCTGATCCTGGCCACCATACTGGCCGTGGGCAGCTATCTCGCGTTCGTGAAGATGCTGAACCTGCAGTTTCCGGTCTGGCCCTGGTTCCTGAGCAACTGAGTCCCAAGAGAAAAACACCATGGAACTGATCGACAACCTTGCTCTGGGCTTTGGCGCAGCGTTCACCCTCCAGAATCTGGTCTACGCCTTCATTGGCTGTTTGCTGGGTACGCTGATCGGCGTGCTGCCAGGTATCGGCCCGCTGGCCACCATTGCCATGCTCTTGCCGGTCACGTACGGCCTGCCGCCGCTGGCCGCGCTCATCATGTTGGCTGGCATCTACTACGGTGCGCAATATGGCGGGTCCACCACGGCCATCCTGGTCAATTTGCCCGGCGAGTCGTCCTCGGTGGTGACCGTGATCGACGGCTACCAGATGGCACGCAAGGGTAGGGCAGGCCCAGCGCTGGCGGCTGCTGGTATTGGTTCTTTCTTTGCCGGCAGCGTGGGCACGTTGATCCTGGCGGCATTCGCCTCACCGCTGACCGAGTTGGCGTTGAAGTTTGGGCCAGCCGAGTATTTCGCACTGATGATCGTGGGCTTGGTCGGTGCGGTGGTGCTGGCGTCGGGCTCGTTGCTCAAGGCGCTGTCCATGATCGTGCTCGGCTTGTTGCTGGGTCTGGTTGGTACCGATGTGAATTCCGGCGTGGCCCGCTACAGCTTCGATATCCCAGAGCTGACCGACGGCATCAGTTTCCTGGCGATCGCCATGGGCGTGTTCGGTTACGGCGAAATCATCAGCAACCTGTCGCAACCCGACGAGAAGCGCGAAGTCTTCACGGGCGACGTGCGAGGCATCATGCCCACGCTGCAGGACTTCAAGCTCATGGCGCCGGCCATGCTGCGGGGAACGGCGATTGGTTCGGCGCTGGGTATCCTGCCTGGCGGCGGCGCTTTGCTGGCCTCGTTCACCGCTTACACGATCGAGAAGAAAACCAAGCTCAGACCGGGCGAGGTGCCCTTCGGGCAGGGCAACATCCGTGGCGTCGCCGCGCCTGAGTCGGCCAACAACGCGGGTGCGCAGACTTCGTTCATTCCGCTGCTCACCCTGGGCATCCCACCCAACGCGGTGATGGCCCTGATGGTTGGCGCGATGACCATTCACAACATCCAGCCTGGCCCTCAGGTGATGACCAGCAACCCAGAGCTGTTCTGGGGCTTGATCGCCTCGATGTGGCTCGGAAATGCCATGTTGGTGATCTTGAATCTCCCGCTGATCGGGATCTGGATCAAGCTGCTGACCATTCCCTACAAGTGGCTGTTTCCAGCCATTGTTCTGTTCTGTGCGGTGGGCGTTTATTCCGCCAACAACAACAATTTCGACATTTGGATGGTGGCGCTGTTCGGCCTCATCGGCTATGGCTTCATCAAGCTTGGTTGCGAGCCGGCACCGCTGCTGCTGGGCTTGATTCTGGGTCCGATGATGGAGGAGTACCTGCGCCGCGCGCTGTTGATTTCCCGCGGTGACTGGTCAGTTTTCGTGACCCGTCCCTTGTCCGCAAGCCTGTTGCTGGTGGCGACCATCCTCCTGGTGATCGTTCTGCTGCCCTCGGTGAAGAAGAAGCGTGAGGAAGCTTTTGTAGAAGACTGAAGACGACCATTGGTCGCCGTCAGCTTGCCTGGTCGGATGGATCTCATGCGTGTGGAAGGTTTCTTATTGCAGGATCCAACCCGCCCAGACATCGCCAGGGAGTTCGCATTGCGCCAGGATGCGCAGCAGGCGTTGCCCAGCATTGGTGTGGGTTTGCGCCTGGCGTGTGGCCGGTTTTGCGGCGGTCTTTGATGTTCCACGATGTGTATTATGTAAACATTCAGAATCCGGATAACCGCCGCAGATTGGTGTCTGTCACCTCAACGATTGCAGAGAACTTCCAAAGTCACCGAGACATGGCTTTGTGGACGACGGGAGATCTGCTGGATTCCGCGGAATTGTCGTGAAGCCGTCACAATTCCGTGCGTTGCGCCCGTGCCAATTTCCAACGAAATACGGCCTTACGCCAGCATGAACCACCCGCGGCCAGCAGTGAGCGTCCTACAATCCGCCGGCTGGTCTCGCTTTGGGGCCATCGTTTTCAACCCTCTGAAAGTTCTCCATGAAGACGTTTTATTTGTCCTTGACTTTGGTGGCTGCCGCTGCGCTCAGCGCCTGTGGCAAAACTGAAGCTCCCGCTACCGCACCGGCAGCTGCACCCACTGCGGCGCCGGCTGCTGCAGAGCCGGTGGGCCAGTGGCCAGAGCTGCGCGTGGCGGTCGATGCCACCTACAAACCCTTCACCTACAAGACCGAGTCGGGCGAGTTGGCCGGCTTTGATGTGGACATCGCCAAGGCCTTGTGCGATGTGATCAAAAGCAAGTGCGTGTTTGTGGAGCAGGCCTGGGACGGCATGATCCCCGGGCTGCAGGCCAAGAAGTTTGACGTGATCATTTCTTCGATGTCGATCACCGATGAGCGCAAGCAGGTGGTGGACTTCACGGGCAAGTACTACAACACGCCCTCGTGCGTGGTGGTGAAGTCGGCATTGAACCTGACCCCAGAGGCAGCCAGCTTCAAAGGCAAGAAGCTTGGTGTTCTCAAGGCTTCCACCCAGGAGAAGTACGCCATGGGCGAGCTGGCGCCCGCTGGTGCCACCATTGTTCCTTACGATGCGCAGGATCAGGTCTACCTGGACATCAAGTCGGGTCGTCTGGACGGCACCGTGGCGGACGTGGTTGAGGTCAACGGTGGTTTCCTTTCGACCCCCGACGGCAAAGACTACGCTTGCGCCGGCGCGCGCATTCCGGTTGAGTTCGACGCCAAGTACTTCGGAGCGGGCGCCGGCGTGGCCCTGCGTAAGGAAGACACCGCGCTGCGTGATGCACTTGATGCCGCGATCAAAACCATTCGCGACAGCGGCAAGTGGAAAGAGCTGGCTGACAAGCACGTGCCCGGCGTCGACATCTGGGGTTCCTGATCCCCTGAGGCTTGCCCAGATCGCCCACGGATGACCACCTACCTCCTGAATATCCTTGAAGGACTGCTGGTTACCGTGGGCGTGTCGCTGGGCGCTCTGCTGGTGGCCGCAGCGCTCGGCCTGGCTGGGGCCGCTGCCAAGTTGTCCAGCCACAAGCTGCTCAACTGGGCAGGAGACATCTACTCCACGGTGATCCGTGGCGTTCCCGATCTGGTCTGGCTGCTGCTGTTGTACTTCGGTGGCCAGATTCTTGTAAACGACATTGCGGAGGCGTTGGGCTACCGGCGCGGACCGCAGATCAACCCCTTTGTGGCCGGGGTGCTCACCATCGGCTTTGTCTACGGCGCGTACATGACGGAGACCTTTCGCGGTGCGATCATGAGCGTGGCCAAAGGGCAATCGGAGGCCGGCTGGGCGTTTGGCATGAGCCGCTTCTACACCTTTCGGCGCATCGTTTTTCCCCAGATGGTGCGTTTCGCCTTGCCGAGCTTCACCAACAACTGGCTGGTGTTACTGAAGTCCACAGCACTGGTGTCGGTGATCGGGCTGGCCGACATCACCAACCTGGCCAAGCAAGCCGGCGCTGCGGCGCGCGGTGACATTCCGGGTGCGGCCATCATCTTCATGGCGTTTGCCGGCCTCCTCTATCTTCTGATCTCCAGCCTGAGCCTGTTGCTGCTGCGCCAGGCGGAGAAACGCTACTCGGTGGGCGTCAAGCGGGGCGAGTTCTGATGGACAAGTTCGCCATCATTTTCGAGCCGCATAACCTGCAGCTTTACTGGGTCGGACTGATTGCCACCCTGGAGCTGCTGGCGGTCAGCCTGGTGGCGGGCGGTCTGCTGACCTTGCCACTCACGCTGATGCGGGTCTCTGGCAGTAAGTGGCTGTCTTACCCGGTCTGGCTGTTCACCTACGTGATTCGGGGGACGCCGCTGCTGATTCAGGTCTACTTTATTTATTACGGTATCGCCCAGCTCGAATGGGTGCAAGACCTGTGGGACACCACCTGGCCGCTCACTTGGTTCAAAGACCCATTTTTTTGCGCGGTGTTCGCTTTTACGCTCAACACCTGCGCCTACACGGTGGAGATGCTGGCGGGCGCGATTCGCGAAACACCAGCGGGCGAGATCGAGGCGGCCCAGGCCGCAGGCTTCGGCAAGTGGAGCATGATGTTCAGGCTCATTCTGCCCAGCGCGCTGCGCCGCACATTGCCCGGCTACTCCAACGAGGTGGTCATGATGCTGCATGCGACCTCGCTGGCCAGCGTGGTCCCTGCGCTCTACGACCTCACCAACGCCGCCTTCTCCATCTACAAAACCTACTATCTGGCGTTCCAGCCCTTCATTGCGGTGGCGGTGCTCTATTTCTGCCTCACCTTCGCGCTGGTCTACGGATTCCGACTGTTGGAACGGCGTTTCCTGGCCTACCTCAAGCCGCGTACACACTGACGAAAACGGTCTGCGACGCGCTTGCCCAGAGCAACCGCCGGCAGCCCGCGACTCACGATGCGAATCACCCACCACCCTCTTCTCTGTCCGGCGCTGGGTACCCAGCGTCAGCTGACCAGCTTCACCTTCGGCGAGACCGGGGCGGGGCCCAAGGCCTACATCCAGGCCAGTCTGCACGCCGACGAACTGCCCGGCATGCTGGTGGCCCACCACTTGCGCGGCCTGCTTGAAGCCGCCGAGCAGCGTGGTGAGTTGCTGGGCGAGGTGGTGCTGGTTCCCATGGCCAACCCGATTGGCCTCAGCCAGACGGTGATGCACCACCAGATTGGCCGCTTCGAGCTGGCCACCATGGAGAACTTCAACCGGAACTACCCGGACTTTTTTGAGGTGCTCAAAGACGAGCTTGCTGCGGTTCTCGGTGCCGACGAGGCAGAAAACAAGCGAGTCATACGGGCGGCTATGCGGCGCGCGTTGTTGGCGCAGGCACCCAAAACCGAACTGCAATGCCAGCGCCAGACGCTGATGTTGCTCGCCCACGACGCCGACCTGGTGCTCGACCTGCACTGTGACTTCGAAGCCGTGATGCACATGTATGTCGAGCAGGCGTGTCTGCCGCGGCTGACACCGCTGGCGCAGCGGCTGGGCGCGCGCGCCCTGCTCTGGGCCAACGGATCCGGCGGCTCGGTCTCGTTTGACGAGGCCCTCTCTGGCCCGTGGTGGCGGTTGCGTGACCACTTTTCGGGCCGTTGGCCCGTGCCGCTGGCCTGCGCCAGCACCACCGTGGAACTGCGCGGGCAGGTCGATGTATCAACCGCGTTTGCGCAGCAGGATGCGCAGGCCATCTACGCCTATCTGCAGTCGGAAGCGCTGATTTCAGGCGCTTTTGCCGAGGCGCCGCTCGCGTTGTGCGAGGCCACGCCGCTGGCTGGGACCGAGTCGGTGCTGGCGCCGCACTCCGGCGTCATCGCCTTCGCCTGCGTGCCTGGGGACGTGGTGCGTGCCGGCCAGCTGCTCGCCGAGGTGGTCGACCCGATCAGCGGACAAAGCTCGAAGGTCACCGCCAGCATCAATGGTGTGCTCTACGCGCGCCAAGGTCTTCGGTGGGCCACCGCTGGCTTCGAGCTGTGCCGCATTGCCGGGCGGGAGTCGATCCGCTCTGGCAACCTGTTGAGCCCATGATTCACAGCACCCGCGAACCTGAGCCGTTTAAATCCACGCCATGACCACCACCAAACTCGAAGCCATCGACATCCGGAAAAGCTACGGCTCGCTCGAGGTCATCAAAGGGATGTCGCTCACCGCACGTGCGGGGGACGTGATCAGCATCATCGGCTCATCGGGCTCGGGGAAATCCACCTTCCTGCGCTGCATGAACCTCCTGGAGCGTCCGCAACAGGGTCGCATCATCGTCGCCGGCGACGAACTGAAACTGGTTGCCGCCAAAGATGGCATGCTCAAGGCCGCCGACGAAAAGCAACTGCAGCGAGCCCGCGCCAAACTCGCCATGGTGTTTCAGCACTTCAACCTGTGGTCGCACCTGACGGTGCTGGAAAACATCACCGAAGCCCCGATGCATGTCCTTGGAAAAAGCAAAGACGAGGCGGTGGCGGTGGCCCGCAAGTACCTTGAGAAAGTGGGCCTTAAGGATGTCGAGGGTAAGTACCCCGCCCACATGTCTGGCGGCCAGCAGCAACGGGTGGCGATTGCGCGCGCGCTGGCGATGGAGCCCGAGGTGATGCTGTTCGACGAGCCGACCAGCGCACTCGACCCCGAGCTGGTGACCGAGGTGCTGCGCGTGATGCGCACCCTGGCTGAGGAAGGGCGAACCATGGTGGTGGTGACGCACGAGATGGGTTTTGCGCGCGAGGTGTCCAACCATCTGATCTTTTTGCATCAGGGCGTGATTGAAGAGCAAGGCATTCCCAGGGACGTGCTGGCGCGGCCCAAGAGCGAGCGGCTGGCGCAGTTTCTTTCGGGCAACCTCAAATAGTCAGGCCGCCTGGTGGCGCATGCGCCTTCAGCCCGCGCCGCGGCCCAGCACCATCTGGCCGTCCACCAGTTTGAATCTCACGGTGGGCGCACTGAAGTCGGTGAACGGCGCGCCCATCGCGATTTCGCCGTCGCTGTGCAGCAAACACTCCTGACGGCGCAGGCAGATTGCGTTTTCGGTCCGGTCGAAACGCACCCAGGAGCCGTAGCTGCTGATGTCTTCCAGCACGTATTGGCCCGAACGAATATCGATGCTGGCATGAAAGCGTGACACCCGGGGGTCGTTCACCACGAACTCCGCCTCGGGCACCCGCCCGATCTTCAGAGGCAGATCGGTCACGTTAAACGCCTGGCTGGTGTCCAGCCAGCCCAGTTCAATACCGCCGAACACCGACTCGGCCCGTGCGTCCAGCTGGTGCAAATCGGCCGGCAAGGTCAGGAACTCCGAGAGCATCTCGGTTTGCCACTCAATGCGAAACACCTCGCAAGGCTCCACCCTGCCCTTGATCTGAATCGGACCGAGGCTGCGGCTGCGCACGCCGCTGCGTGGACGAAGTTTTCGGATCACCGAATCGGTGACCAGGATCTGCTCGGGCCCGGCGAGATCGCTCAGCCGCGAGGCCAGGTTGACCGCATCGCCAAAGCAGTCGCCGTCGACCTGAATGACCTGACCCCGCGCCAGACCGATTTGCATCATCAGTTTGAGGCGGTTGGGCCACTGAGCGACCCGCCGAGCGTGCTCCTGCTGGATCTGCGTCATGGCCTCCACCGCCATGGCGTTGTTGGTGAACGACATCAAGACGCCATCGCCCAGCATCTTGACCACCTTGCCGCCGTTCTGCACGCCCATGGACCCGATCCACTGAGTGAGCTTGGTGACGGCCTTGGTGGCGCGGTCGTTTCCCAGTGTTTCAAACACGGAGACGCTACCGGTCAGGTCCACAAACGCAATCGTCAGCTCAGCCATGTATCTCCCTTCAATGAGACAAGGATTACAACATAGGGCGCGCCCTGTCCCAGCGGATGGCTACCACAGCCAGCCGCGCTGAGAAGCGTTTTTGTCTCAACCGACCGCAGAAAAAGTCACGATATTGGTGATTTCCCCAATCATCCAGGAATTCGCCTGCAGCGGGTGCCCCTGCGTGCTCGCAAAAAGGCGGTGGTTGCCCTGCAGCGGGGGCGTTAAGCAGTCAAAGGTATTCAATCTGCTGAGGTGTGGGTTGAAAAATCACGTGCCATCTTGTGATACGGCGTTGTTTTTTCATGCAGTAAGACGCATTGGAGATTGCGCGCACAGATACTTCGCCGTTACCCTCCTAGCATAAAGACGACGTTGTTGAGGTGTTTTCCATGCGCTGGTTCAAACCTGTTCTTCGAAACAGCATTTCTGCCCTCCTCGGGTCGGACGTGAGAATGACTTTAACGCCCCAATCGCTGGAACCCGTCCGGCAGGCGATGCTGGCACTGCTCGGCGAGGATGGCGCCAAGCTGAGTCCTGAGCTGAAGCACCGCCTGTCCTATCTGCCCGATGCACATGCGCTGTGGTTTGCCCGTTCCGAGTTGGTTCAGGTGCTTAGCCGACTGCATGGTGAGGTTCAGGCGGTGGACATGGTGCGCTCCTTGTCGCCGGCTTTTTCTGGCCTGTTGCCCCGAAGCCTCACCGATTCGGCCAATCGCGCTCCTCGCTGATTCGCGCGCGGAGCATCTTCATCCCCAGTAGATCAGAGCGTCCCGGCCGTCCACCATCAGGTCCACCCGCTGCCCAACCGGCAACAGCACCTTGGTGGGCACATGACCAAAGGGCAGTCCGGTGAACACAGGCACACGGATCTGGCTGCGAACCCAGGCAACCACCGCCTGCAGATTGAACCCCCGGTCGTAGCCTGGCACCAGCTTGAACTGGTTGAACGATCCCAGTAACACCGCCTTTTGCCGACCCAGAATGCCGGCATTCATCAGTTGGGTGAGCTGGCGTTCGATGCGGTAGGGGTGCTCGTTGGTGTCCTCCAGGAACAGCACGCCGCCATCGATCACGGGCAGATACGGTGTGCCGGCCAGCGCACACACCACACTGAGGTTGCCGCCCCACAGCGTGGCGCCGCGCACCCGCAACGCCGGGCCAGCGCCGGGATCAACAGCCGGCTTGCGCGCCTTTGCACCCAGGGTCAGTGCCTTCACGTCGCTCACCGGCAGGCGCCAGCCGGTGCCCTCCCCTTGCCCGCAGGCCAGGTCGTCAAAGCAGGCCGCCATGATTTCGTCTGGCGGGTCGTCGCTGCCGAAGTCTTCACCCAGCGCCGGGCCGGCCCAGGTGACGGCCCCGGTCTTGGCGAGCAAGGCGCACTGCAGGGCGGTGAAGTCGCTCAAACCCACGAACCGGGTGCCACCTTCGATGGCTTTGGTGAGTTTCTTGTACGGCAAATCGGGAAGCAGACGGGTGAGGCCGTAGCCGCCGCGCGTGATCATGGCCAGATCGGCGCCACTGGCCGCCGCACGACCGATGGCCGCCAGCCGGGCGGCATCGTCCCCGGCAAAGCGCTGGTGACTGAGCAACGCGGCTTCGTCGATCTCCACGTCGTGACCCAACTGCTGCAAGCGCTTGATGCCACGTTTGAACGCGGGCTTGTCGCGCACGGCGCTGGATGGTGAGTAGATGTAGATATGACTCATGGTGAAAGGGAAGTCGGCGGAATTGAGTGGAAAAAGCGAACCAATGCCTCGCGAGCAATAGAAGCACCATGCTCCGGCACGAAGTGGCCCGCCTCGGACAGGACGATGGGCGCGGGGCAGCCACGAATCTGGCTGGCCAGCGCCCGCATGACCGGCTCCCCGAACACCGGGTCCTGCTGGCCAATGAACATGAGCGACTGGCCCTCCCAGCGCGTTTGCCAGAACCTGCGCGCTTCGCGCGAGATCGCAGCGCCATCGTCGCTGGTGTGTTCAGGCACCAGCGCGGGAAAGGCGCGCAGCGCTGCGCGGTGTCCGGCATCGGGGAAAGGCGCGTTGTAGGCCGCGCACTCGGCTTCGCTGAGCTGCGGGTTGCCGCGCGCCAGCAGGCGGGCCACATCAAACCCGGGCTTGCTGGAAACCGGGCGGCAGCGGCAGGTCGCCCGTGGCAAGCGTGGTGTTCATGGCCAACACCCGGGTGTAGCGCTGCGGGGCGGCCAGTGGCAGTGTGAGACCGAGCAGCCCGCCCCAGTCTTGCACCACCAGCGCGACGCGCTCCAGGTTCAGACGCTCCACGAATTCGAGCAGCACCTGGCGGTGCCAGGAAAAGCGGTGAAAGGTGTCTTTCTTGGGTTTGTCGCTCTTGCCAAAACCGATCAGGTCGGGCGCAACCACCCGATGGCCGGCGGCGAGAAACACCGGGATCATGTGGCGGTAGAGATAGCTCCAGGCCGGGTTGCCATGCAGGCACAACCAGGTGACGGGCGCATCGCGCGGGCCTTCGTCCAGGTAGTGCAGCCTCAGACCGGCCAGGCTGTGCAGATCGCTCACATGATGCGGCGCCCAGGGGTAGCCCGGAAGGTTGTGAAACGCCGTGTCGGGCGTGCGCAAGGCGTCTTCCCGCAGCGGATGGGGGTTGATGCGCCGCGCCTTGAAAAAGCCGCGCACCTGGGTCTGGTGGTTCAGCTCGGCCTGGGCAAACAGGTTGATCACCGATCCGGCGGCACCGGTTTTCGGATCGTGCGCGCCGAATACCAGCCGGGTCAGCCGGGCATGCAGCATGGCGCCGCTGCACATGGCGCAGGGCTCCAGCGTCACATAAAGCGTGCAGCCATCGAGACGGTAGTTGCCCAGCACCTTCGCAGCCGCACGAAGCGCCACGATTTCCGCATGGGCGGTCGGGTCGTGACCGCCGATGGGCGCGTTGTGCCCCACCGCAATCACCTCTCCGTCTTTGACGACCACGGCACCGACCGGAATTTCTCCGTAGCACTCGGCCGCATCGGCCTGCGCCAGGGCCAGACGCATGAAACCTTCGTCGGCAGAGTCGGCGCGCTGGATCATGGATCGGCCGGCACCCGAGCGGGCTGCAAGGCCTTTTCAAGGTCTTTTCTGTACTGCTCCTGGATCTGGCGGCTTTGCTGTGCCGGGTTGTGCATGGGCGCACTCACCGCCGCTCCCGGCGCCTGCGGCACCGGACTGGATTCGAACTGCTTGCGAACCAGCAGGCCAACGATGGCCACCACCAGAAGCAGGCCCAACAAACCAAAAACCCCGCGCATCACGCCGTTCCTGCTGCGTTGGTCGCCCCCACCATGCCCAGGCGCTGCATCCAGCGGGCGAGCGCCCGCTCGTCGGCGTTACCGCCAGCGTAGGTTGCGTAAAGGGCGGCATGCGACTCAGGTCGGTGCTGATTGAGTTTGACCTTGCATTGCAGCGACTCCACGCGCAATTCAAACGCCACGATGCCAGCCATCATCTTGTGCTGATAGTCCTCACCGAGGGCGCGCCATTGATCGGCGTACGCAGGGTCGTGGACGTGGATCAGGTGCTTGAGCAGGCGGTCCTTGTCGTCGAAACTCTCAATGATGTGCGCCTGCACTGTGGCGTGCACAGCCAGGTAGCTCCAGGTGGGCACACGCACCAGATCGGGGTAAACGCGCGGCGTCATGTAGGCCTGAGGCCCCTGGAAAACGACCACCGCCTTGGGTCGCTCGCGCAGCAGGCGAGCGTGGGGGTTGGGTCGGGCCACGTGGCCCAGCAGCGTGAGCCCGCCGGCATCTTCCAGTACGTGCAGCGGAATGGGCGTGATGAACGGGAGGCCGTCGTCATCCACCGACACCAACTGTGCCAGCGGATGGGCACACATCAACTCACGGGCAATGGCCTCGTCCTGGGCGGCGAATTGGGGAGGGAGGTACATGGCGCGTTCTCACAGTTTTTTGCTTCACACAGCACGAAACAACGCACCATCGATACCGTCTTCTGAAGCCTGGAATCTCGCTCGGGCTGAGCCCGTCGAAGATCCGTGCTGGGCGGGTCGTCGACCCAGTGAAAGGCAATCCCTCACCGGGCCGGACACCAGATACCACTGCTTCGAACGCCACAGGTTGAGCGATCGAGGCTTTGGGAGCCAGTGTCATAGCGGTTGCGCAGCCCTCCATTGTGATTGACCTCACGCCCCCTCCGACGGCGACTTCAAAAAATTGAATCACCCCTTGAGCTGCTTGATGCCGGTGGCCCAGTCTTCGAGGTGGTGCACTCGGATGATCTGGCCGTTCTCAATTTCATGGATGTCGGTGGTGTCGATCTTGAACGACTTGCTGCCGTCCAACTCCAGCCCCATGAAGTTGCCCTTGGGCGAGCCGGTGGCCACTGCGCGCACGACGACCTTTTTGCCATCCACGCCGATCACCAGGTCTTGTGGCTCCCACACCAGGTTGGGGATGAGCTTCCAAAAACCAGCCACTTGCTGCATCAGCGTGGCTTTGTCCTTGGTGCCTTGGCTGTTGATGGATTGAAAGCCGGGGGCCAGAATTTTCTCCA
>JAIFNE010000222.1 GCA_020047875.1 Hydrogenophaga sp. | reverse complement strand
TGGCCTGGCCGCTTTGCACCGCCTCGCGCACATAGCGCCGCGCCTGCGGCCCCACCGACAGCGGCAGATAGCGGTGCACCTGCTCGGCACGCGCCCGCGTGAGGGAGGCGCTGAGGTCGAGCACGCCCGGGAAGCGCGAACCCGAGCGGCTTTGCCCCGGCTCGCTGGTGTGCCAGCGCAGCTGCCCGCCGCCTTCGATGTCGGCGTTGGCCAGCCGCAGGCCGTCCAGCGCCACCTCGATGCGCTCGCCCTGCAGGCGCCAGCTGGCGTCGGCCTCGAGCCGCTGCAGCGGCAGTACCGGGTCTTCAAAGATGCCGGGCAGATCGAGGGCGCCGTCGCTGACGCTGAGCCGGGCCCGCCCGCCCTGTTCGTTGAGGTCGAATTCAACCGCCGCACCAGCGATGCCAGGACGCCCGGGGAGCAGGCCGTCGGTGGCGTTGGAGGGCCGCTCGGGGGGCTGGCTGGCCAGCGTCAACCCGGTCACGCGGCCCTTGGCGCGGTAGCGGCCTTGCTGCCAGTCGGGCGGGCTGCCGCTGGCCAGCGCGGCGCCGGGCTTGCCTTGCCAGTCCAGGCTGAGGTTGGTCGCCAGGCCCGCGGGCTGCAGGCTCGCCAGCAGCCCGCGGGCGTTGTCTGGCAGCGGCAGGCGGGCCGCGATCGCGCTGAGCGTGGGCGGCAGGTTCGGGCCGGCCGTGTCCTGCGTGAACCGGAGCTGCCCGCCGGGCCAGGTCTCGCCCTCACGGGTGCGAAAGTGCAAATCGTCAGCGCTCAGCGCCAGGCGGTTTGCGCTCCACTGGGCGGCGAGCCGCCCGTGCAGCGTGTCCAGTTGCAGCGGCGGCAGGTTGGCGCCCAGCTGCGCATCGACCGCCCGCAGATCAAGATCGGCGGTGACACCGCCCAACTGGCCGCGCGCCAGATCGGCCCAGACCCGAAGCGAGCCCGCACCCGACTGCACCACCACACCCCAGCGCGAGAGATCGAGGTAGGCGCGCAAGCGCGCCACGTCGGCCCGCGCAAAGTCGGCGTACAGCTGACCATCCCAGCGCCGCCAGGGCTGGCCGGGCACCGCGGGTGGGCCGCCAAAACCCAGCAGCGGCTCGCGCAGGTCCGCCCGTAGGTTGAAGCGCTCGCCCCAGGACGCGGGCGGTGTGGCGTCCAGCCGCAGCTTGTGGGTGCGCGCGGTGTTGCGCAACACCAGATCGAGCGCCTGCAGGGTCAGCACCGGCTGCTGGCGCAGTTCGTCGGTCCAGCGCACCTCACCGCCCTGAATCACGAATTCGGGCTGATCGAACAACCATTCCACCCCACCACCGGGTCCCGTATCGCCAGCCGACATGTCGAGCCCAGCCACCTCGATCCGGCCCGCGGCGGTTCGCCGCACATCCAGCACCGGCCGCTCGATCACCAGCTGCTGCGCCCGCAGCCGCCACAACGACCCGACCGAGACCGACGCACGCACCTGCGGCAGTTGCAGCGCCACCCGGCCCTGCGCGTCGTACAGGCGCACGTCGCGCAACTCGAATGCAGGCATGAAGGAGGGCAGGAACTCGGGCAGTCTGCCGGTGTCTGCGGCCCGTGGCAGGGCCTCGATCGCACCCACCTTCACCGGTACCCCCACAGCCCGGCTGGCCCAGCGCTCCAGCTCCGGGCGCCACTCGCCGATCCCCGGCACAATCCAGAGTTGCAGCAGCGCCCAGCTCAGCGCGAACAAGCCCCACGCTGCCAGCACCAGCCACAACAGGACGCGCGTCACGACCGACAGTGTCTTGACACCTCGAGGGGAGGGGTTGATCGGCTCGGGGCTGCGGTTCATATCCAATGCAAATTATGACGGCCAGCCATGCTCTAGGTTCCGCAGTCCGAGACCATTGTGGGTCGGCCCAGTTGACGCCCGCCGGGGGCGCAGACCACTCGCGGTTCGTGCAGCGGGTGCGCCGGCGGCATGCGGCCGAGCTTCACCTGCTGCCGCCCGGCGCGCCGGTGCGCGAGACACTGCAAAGCTGCCTCGATGCATTGCTGGCCAGCGGGCTGCCCACGGCGGCGGCGCTGCGCGTGTTGCGCCAGCTGACGCTGGAGCGGCTGGCAGTGCTGGACTGCGAAGCGGGCGAGGGGCTGGCGGTGATCACCCGCGCCATGACCGAACTGGCCGAACTTGCGCTCGATGTGGCCTGCCACCTGGCCTTCGCCGAGCTCGACGCGCTGCACGGCGCGCCGCTGGTTGCTGCTGAACGGGCGCCCGCGGGAACCGCGCCCGCAGCGCCTGTGCGCGCCCAGCTGTGGGTGATTGGCATGGGCAAGCTGGGGGCGCGCGAGCTCAATGTGTCCAGCGACATCGACCTGATCTACGTCTACGACGAAGACGGCGAAACCGCAGGCAACGAGCACGGCCGCCAGCGCATCAGCAACCACGAGTACTTTGGCAAAGCCGTCAAACACATCTACAACACCATCGGCGAGGTGACCGAGCACGGCCAGGTGTTCCGGGTCGACCTGGCGCTGCGGCCCAACGGCAATTCCGGGCCCAGCGCGGTGTCTGCCAGCGCACTCGAAACCTATTTTCTGGTGCAGGGCCGCGAGTGGGAACGCTTCGCCTGGCTCAAGAGCCGGGTGATCGCGCCCCGGGCATCCTTAGGCAATGGCAGTGCCAGCGGCTTGCGCTCGCTGGTGCTGCCGTTCGTATTCCGCCGGTACCTCGACTACAGCGTGTTCGACGCGCTGCGCAGCCTGCACCGCCAGATCCGCGAACACGCGGCCAAGCGCGCCGCCGGCAACCCCGGCCGTGCCAACGATGTGAAGCTCTCGCGCGGCGGTATTCGGGAAATCGAGTTCACCGTGCAGCTGCTGCAGGTGGTGCGTGGCGGCCAGTTCCCCGAACTGCGCACCCGGCCCACGCTGGACGCGCTGGCACGCCTGGCCCGCGCCCAGCTCATGCCACAGGCCACCGCACAGGCGCTGGGTGAGGCCTATGTGTTCCTGCGCCGTGTCGAGCACCGTGTGCAGTACCTCGACGACCAGCAGACCCACACCCTGCCCACCCGCGACGACGACCTGGCCTGGCTGGCCGCGAGCATGGGCTGCGCCAACCTGTGCGAGTTCCTGCACACGCTCGATGCCCACCGCGAAACGGTGGCACAGGAATTTGACACGCTGCTCGGTGGCGCCGGGTCGGGGCAGTGCAAAGGCAAGGGCTGTGGCAATGGACGCAACGCGGTGGACGACCTCGGCAGCGTGCTTCCTCAGCTGCCGGCGGTGCTGGCCGAGCGGGTCGGGCAGTGGGTGGGGCAGCCGCGTTTTCTGGCGCTGCGTGAAGACGCGCGGGTGCGCCTGGTGCGGCTGATCGAGCGCACCGGGGCCTGGCTGGAGGAGGGGCGTGTGAGCGAAGAAGCCTGCCTGCGCATGGCCGACTGGGTCGAGCCGCTGTTTCGCCGCGAAAGCTACCTGGCCCTGCTGCAGGAACGCCCGGCGGTGCACGAGCGCCTGCTGCGCCTGCTGGGCGCGGCGCGCTGGCCCGCGCGCTATCTGCTCAAGCACCCGGGTGTGATCGACGAGCTGGCCAGCCCGCAGATGCTGAACGAGCGCTTCAGCGCCGCGCAGTTCGAGCAAGAGCTCGCGGCGCGCCTGACGGCCCTGCAATCGACCGGCGAAGACAACGAAGAAGAGCTGTTGAACCTGCTGCGCCGCGCCCACCACGCCGAGGTCTTTCGCACTCTGGCGCGCGATGTGGAGCGCAGACTCACGGTGGAAGAAGTGGCCGACGACCTGAGCGCGCTGGCCGATGCGGTGTTGCGCGTGTCGGCCCGCTGGTGCTGGGCGCGCCTGAAGCAACGCCACCGGGAGCAGCCGCGCGTGGCCATCATTGCCTACGGCAAGCTGGGCGGGAAGGAGCTGGGTTACGGCAGCGATCTGGACATCGTGTTTGTCTACGAAGACGAACACGAGAACGCCGGCGAGATCTACGCCACCTTCGTGCGCAAGCTCATCGCCTGGCTGACGGTGAAAACGGGCGAGGGTGACCTGTACGAAATCGACACCGCCCTGCGCCCCAACGGCAACGCCGGCTTGCTGGTGACCAGCTTTGATGCCTACGCGGCCTATCAGCTGCAGCGCGGCTCCAACACCGCCTGGACCTGGGAACACCAGGCCATGACCCGGGCCCGGTTTGTGATGGCTGGCGACGAAAGCGCTGGGGTGGAGGTTGACGCCCCCACGCTTCCCGCTGCGCGTGGTGCGCTGCCCCCCGAGGGGGCTGACCCTGCCTTGGGGCGACCCGGCCCCAGTCTGCGCGAGCGGTTCAACGTGGTGCGGGAAGCGGTGATCACCGCCGAGCGCGACACACAGGCGCTGGCCAGCGAGATCCGTTCGATGCGGCAGAAAATTCGCAGCGCGCGGCCGGTGCGCGGCGACTTGTTCGATGTGAAGCACAGCGCCGGCGGCATGGTGGATGTGGAGTTTGCGGTGCAATATTTGGTGCTGGCGCACTCGCGGCAACACCCCGAACTTCGGCCCAACCTGGGCAACACCAAGCTGCTGCGCATTGCCGAGGCGGCCGGTTTGCTGCCCGCGGGCCTGGGTGAAGCGGCGGCCCAGGCCTACCGCGAGCTGCGCATCGTGCAGCACCATGCCCGTCTCGACGAAGCGCCGACCCAGATCGACAACACCCTGGTGCAGGAGGCCGCCGCGGCGGTGCTGGCTTTGTGGCAACACGTGCTCGGCACTGAGCCCGACCGCTCACCCGCGCCGCCATGAAGCCCGCGGCGCGCGACTGGCTGCTGCTGTGCGCGCTGCACGGGGTGGCGAGCATGCTGCTGTGGTGGTCCAGCAAAGGACTGCTGGATGCGCTGACCTGGCAGTCGATGGATTGGCAAGCCAGACCCTGGACGGTCTGGACCACCGCGTGGGTGCACATGAATCCGCCGCACCTGGTCGGCAACCAGCTCGTGCTGGGCGCTCTGGCCGCCACCGCCTGGGTGGTGCACCCGCCGCGCCTGTGCACCCTGGCCTGGCTGCTGGCCTGGCCTCTGACCACGATCACCCTGTTGTGGTGGCCGCAGATTGGCTATGCGGTGGGACTTTCGGGCGTGCTGCACGCGGGCGCGATGGTGCTGGCGGTGCATCTGCTGTTCAAGCGCATGTCGGTGCCCAAGGCGCGGCGCTGGGGCGGTCTGCTCGCGCTCGCCCTGCTCACGAAGCTGCTGCTGGAGCAGGGCTGGTCGCAGCCGGTGGTGTGGGACCCGGGCAACGAGATGTCGGTGGTGCGGGCTGCCCACCTGGCGGGCGGTGTCTGGGGCCTGCTGCTGGGGTTGTTCACCGTCTGGCTCGGCGGCGGCTGGCGGCTGGGGCCGCGCGGCGCCTCAAGCCCAGCACGCGCCTAAAGCTGGTCCACCGACCGCAGCTGGTCCTGCGCCTGCTCGCGGATCGCGAGGCGTTCGTCGGCGCTCAGCCGCGCGAGGTTGCGCACCATCAGGGCGCTGCGCGGATTGGCCGCCAGCTCGGCTTCGTGGCGGTCGAGAAAGGCCCAGTAGAGCGTGGTGATCGGGCAGGCGTGGGGCCCGGTGCGTTCAGCGGGCCGGTAGCGGCAGCCTTTGCAGTGGTTGCTCATGCGGTCGATGTACTGGCCACTGGCGATGTAGGGCTTGCTGGTGAAGCGCCCGCCGTCGGCATACAGCGCCATGCCGGCCACGTTGGGCAGCTCCACCCATTCGATCGCGTCCACATAGACGGCGAGGTACCAGTTGGCCACCTGCTGCGGATCGATGCCGGCGAGCAGCGCAAACTGGCCGGTGACCATCAGGCGCTGGATGTGGTGGGCATAGCCGTGTGCCAGCGTCTGGCCGATGGCATCGCGCAGGCAGGCCATTTGCGTCTCACCCGTCCAGTACCAGCGCGGCAGGTCGCGCGCGTGGCCGAAGTGGTTGGCGGTTTTCAGCCCGGGCATGGTCTGCCAGTAGACGCCGCGCACAAACTCGCGCCAGCCCAGCAGCTGGCGAACAAAGCCCTCCACGCTGGCCAGCGGCAGCGCCTGAGCGCCACGCTCGCGGTGCGCCGACTCCACCGCCTCGATCACCTCGCGCGGGTGAATCAGGTGCAGGTTGAGCGCCACCGACAGCAGCGAGTGCCAGCCAAACGGGGTGTCGCTCCACATGGCGTCCTGGTAGGGGCCAAAGCCGA
>JAIFNE010000010.1 GCA_020047875.1 Hydrogenophaga sp. | reverse complement strand
CAGCTGGAAAAAATCCTGGCCACGCTGGAACACACCAAACCGGCCATCGCGGTGATCGACTCGATCCAGACCGTGTATTCCGAGCAGCTCACCTCGGCGCCGGGCTCGGTGGCGCAGGTGCGCGAATGCGCGGCCCACCTCACGCGCGCGGCCAAGGCCAGCGGCACCGCCATCGTGCTGGTGGGCCACGTGACCAAAGAGGGCGCGCTGGCCGGCCCGCGCGTGCTGGAGCACATGGTGGACACGGTGCTGTATTTCGAGGGCGACACGCACAGCAGCTTCCGGCTGATCCGCGCGATCAAGAACCGCTTTGGCGCGGTGAACGAGATCGGCGTGTTTGCCATGACCGAAAAAGGGCTCAAGGGCGTCAGCAACCCGAGCGCGATTTTCCTCAGCCAACACAGCGAGCCGGTGCCCGGCAGCTGCGTGATGGTGACGCTGGAAGGCACCCGGCCGATGCTGGTGGAAATTCAGGCGCTGGTGGACAGCGGCGGGCCGTCGCCGCGCCGCCTGAGTGTGGGCCTGGACCGCGACCGCCTGGCCATGCTGCTGGCGGTGCTGCACCGCCACGCGGGGGTGGCCTGCATGGACCAGGACGTGTTCGTCAACGCCGTGGGCGGCGTGCGCATCAGCGAACCGGCGGCCGATCTCGCGGTGATGCTGGCCATCACCTCCAGCCTGCGCGGCAAAGCGCTGCCCAAAGGCTTCATCGCGTTCGGCGAGGTCGGCCTGGCGGGCGAGGTGCGCCCGGCCCCGCGCGGGCAGGAGCGGCTGAAAGAGGCAGCCAAACTCGGTTTTTCCGTGGCGGTCGTGCCCAAGGCCAATGCACCGAAGAAGAATGACAAGGCCACCAAAGCGCAGTTTGAAGGCCTGACGATTCACGGCGTGGACCGCATCGAAGAAGCCATGGAACTGGCCAGGAGCCTGGCATGAACCTGCAGCGCATTGCCGTTCCCCTGCTGGTGGTGGGCTTGCTCGCCTTCGCCGGTTATCAATACGGTTGGCTGGGCGTGGCCGCGGTCAGCGGCGGCCTGATGATGTGGCTGCTGCTGCACTGGACGCAGCTCATGACCGTGATGCGCCGCGCCGCCGACCACCCAATGGGCTGGGTGGCCAGCGCGGTGATGCTGAACGCCAAGCTCAAGCCTGGCGTCAATTTGCTGCACGTGGTGGCCATGACCCGCTCGCTGGGCGAACGCCTGAGCCCCGAGGGCGAGGAGCCCGAGCGTTACCGATGGACCGACAACGGCGGCTCCAGCGTCACCGTCACCCTGCACTCGGGCCGCGTGAGCGCCTGGGTGCTGCAGCGCCCGCCCGCGCCGGACTGAACCAGCGCCGCCCTAAAATATCGGGCTTGGTGGCGCCCATCGGCGCCCGCCCCCACCCAAAGGACCCCGCATGAGCCCCGTGATTCCCTCGATGTCTGACCGCGACGGCAAGATCTGGATGGACGGCCAGATGGTCGACTGGCGCGACGCCAAAATCCATGTGCTCACCCACACGCTGCACTATGGCTGCGGCGCCTTCGAAGGCGTGCGCGCCTACAAAACGGCCGATGGCGGCACCGCCATCTTCCGGCTGGAAGAGCACACCGAGCGCCTGTTCAACAGCGCCAAGATCCTGCGCATGCAGATTCCGTTTTCCAAAGCCGAGGTGATGGAAGCGCAGAAGGCGGCCGTGCGCGAAAACAAGCTGGAAAGCGCCTACATTCGCCCCCTGACTTGGATCGGTGACAAAAAGCTGGGCGTCTCCCCCAAGGGCAACACCATCCACCTGATGGTGGCGGCGTGGCTCTGGGGCGCCTACCTGGGCGAAGAGGGCCTCAAGCGCGGCATCCGCGTCAAGACCAGCAGCTACACGCGCCACCATGTGAACATCACCATGACCCAGGCCAAGGCGGTGAGCAACTACACCAACTCCATCCTGGCCAACATGGAAGTGACCGACGAGGGTTACGACGAAGCCCTGCTGCTCGACCCCTCGGGTTTCGTCAGCGAAGGGGCGGGCGAAAACATCTTCATCATCAAAAACGGTGTGATCTACACGCCCGACCTCTCGGCCGGTGCG
Organism: Hydrogenophaga sp.; assembly: GCA_020047875.1. Lineage (GTDB taxonomy): Bacteria > Pseudomonadota > Gammaproteobacteria > Burkholderiales > Burkholderiaceae_C > Hydrogenophaga. The sequence goes on along the minus strand of JAIFNE010000010.1, from coordinate 3,438 downwards.
CTCAACGGCATCACCCGCAACACCGTGTTTCACATCGCCAAAGACCTGGGGCTGGAGATCGTGCAAAAGCGCATCACGCGCGACGAGGTGTACATCGCCGACGAAGCCTTCTTCACCGGCACCGCCGCAGAGGTGACCCCCATTCGCGAGCTTGACCGCATCACGCTGGGCGAAGGTTCGCGCGGCCCGATCACCGAGAAAATCCAGAGCGCGTTCTTTGACATCGTCGGCGGCAAAAACGCCAACTACGCCCATTGGCTGTCCAAGGTCTGAGCGCGCCAGCGCGCAGGAGTTGCTCCATGAGCCAAGCACCGATCGAACTCAAAGCCAGCGAGCTGACCGCCGAGGGCGGCTTCTTCTGCCCCAGCCCGCGCGCCGGCATGACGCTCTGGAACACGCACCCGCGGGTGTACCTGGACGTCGGCTCCACCGGCGAAGCCCGCTGCCCGTATTGCGGCACGGTCTACCGGCTCAAAGCAGGCGAGGTGCTGGCCCACGGCCACTGACCGGCCCGCGCAGCGCGCGGTGCCTGCCTTCCCGCGCTACCCCGCGCTGCCGGCTTTCCAGCGTTGCGACCGGCGGGCGAGCTGGTCGAACAGCGCGTCCACCGTGATGGCGAGCCAGCCGGTCAGCAGCGCGCCCTGCACGACATACGCGGTGTTGAACCCGCTCAGGCCAATGATGATGGGTGAGCCCAGGTTCTGCGCCCCCACCGTGGCGGCGAGGGCGGCGGTGCCGATGTTGATGGTGACCGAGGTGCGAATGCCCGCCAACACAATGGGCAAAGCCAGCGGCAGCTCGACCGACCAGAAGGTCTGGCGCGCGCTCAGGCCCAGCCCGCGGGCGGCATCCCGCGCCGCTTCGGGCGTGGCGTCCAGCCCGGCCATCACGCCCTGTAGCATCGGCAGCAAGCCATACAGCGCCAGCGCCAGATAAGCCGGTTGCTCGCCAAACCCGATGAGCGGCACCGCCAGCGCCAGCACCGCCACCGGCGGAAAGGTCTGCCCCATCGACACCAGCGACTCGACCAGCCCGCGGTACTCGCGGCCCCCCGCCCGCGTCACCCAGATGCCCGCCGCCAGCGCCAGCACCAGCGCAGCGCCGCTGGAAATCAGCACCAGCCGCAGATGGGCCAGCAGCAGGCTGGCAAACGTCTGCTGCCGGTACATCGCCCGCTCCAGCGACGGAAACAGCCACTGAAACACCGGCTCCAGCCGGTCCAGCCCCAGCGTGAGCAGCACCAGGCCCACCACCAGGGCCAGCGGTACCCGCCAGGCACGCCAGCCGGCTGGCGCGGCCACCTCGCTCATGGGCGCGGGCCCGCCGGGTCGATCGGCTGGGGGGCCAGCAGGTCGTGCAGGTGCAGCGCGCCCAGCGGCGCGCCCTGGGCATCCACCACCGGCAGGCTTTCGCGACCCTGCACAAAGAAGGCCGACAGCGCCTCGCGCAGGTTCGCCTCGCTGCGCAGCGGGTCGCCGCGGGCCGGCTCGCCGGCGCGCACCCGGTCCGCCACGGTGCCCAGGCTCAGCCGCTTGAGACCCAGCTCCGCACGGCCCAGGAAGTCGGTCACAAAGTCGTTGGCCGGGCGGGTGAGCAGCGCCAGCGGGCTGCCGTCCTGCACCAGGCTGCCGTCCTGAAACAACACGATGCGGCTGCCCAGGTACAGGGCTTCGTCGATGTCGTGCGTCACCAGCACGATGGTTTTGCCTGAGAGCGCGTGAATGCGCTTGAGCGCCTGCTGCAGAGCCACCCGCGTGACCGGATCGAGCGCGCCGAAGGGCTCGTCCATGAGCAGCACCTCGGGGTCGGCCGCCAGCGCGCGCGCCACCCCCACCCGCTGCTGCTGCCCGCCGGAGAGCTCATGCGGATAGCGCCGCGCAAACTGCGCCGGGTCCAGCTGAAGCAACTCCAGCAGCGCCTGCACCCTGGCTGCGATGCGCGCCGCCGGCCAGCCCAGCAGGCGCGGTACGGTGCCAATGTTTTTCTCCACCGTCCAGTGCGGAAACAGGCCGACCGACTGAATGGCGTAGCCCATGCGCCGGCGCAGCACCTCGGGCGCAAACGATCGAATGTCCTGCCCGGCAAAGCGCACGCTGCCCTGGTCGAACTCAACCAGCCGGTTGATCAGCCGCAGCGTGGTGGACTTGCCCGACCCCGAAGGCCCGATCAGCACCACAAACTCGCCCGGCCCGACGGTCAGCGAAAGATCGGCCACCGCACGGCGCTGCCCGTAGGTTTTCGTGACGTTGTGCAGCTGGATCATGGGTCAGCCCCGGGCCTGGCGGCGGGCAAAGGTGTGCAGGACGGTGAAGAAGGCCTCGGCCAGCCAGGCCAGAACCACGATGGGCACCACGGCCAGCAAGACCAGGTCCAGCGCGCTGCTGAACAGGCCCTCAAACATGATCGAACCCAGTCCCCCGGCACCAATGAGCGCCGCAACCGTGGTCAGGCCAATGGTCTGGATCAGCATCACCTTCAGGCCCGAGAGCAGCACCGGCAGGGCCAGCGGCAGCTCCACCTGCCACAGCAGCTGGCGGCTTGAGAGGCCCATGGCGGTGCCGGCCTCCGCATAGGCGCGCGGCAAGTGGGCCAGGCCCTCAAAGGTGCTGCGCACCAGCGGCAACAGGGAGTAGAAAGTGAGCGCCAGCACGGCCGGCGCCAGCCCCACGCCCTGGATACCGAGCGCCGGCAGCAGCGGAAAGTGGGCGCCCAGCACCGACAGGAAGCCCATCAGCAGCGCAAACAACGCGATCGAGGGCACCGTCTGCACCAGATTCAGCACTGGAAACACGCGGTTCGCCCAGGCGGGCCGGCGGTGCATCGCCACGCCCAGCGGCAGGCCGATCCCGACCGTCAACACGGTGGTGAGCAAAACGATGTGCAGGTGTTGCCACAGCGCGCGCCAGAAATCGTCAGACCGATTGCCATAGGCCTTGACCGTGGACAGCGCGTCCAGCGCCCCGGTGGCCAGCAGCGCTACCACCACCAGCAACCACAGCACCCAGAAGGCCGCCGCCAGCGCCACCGGCGTGCGCAGGCGTCGCAGCGCCTCGTTGGCAGCCATCCAGAGCAGCAGGCTGCCCAGCCAGAAGCCGCTGGCCAGCGTGGTGCGGCCCAGCCCTTCGCTGCCCTGGTCCCAGGCCAGCGCGTGCTGGCCAGCCAGGGCCAGCAGCACCCCGAACAAAGTCCCGAGCAACGCCAGCAGCAGCGCCTGCAGCGCTCGCTGCTCGGGCCAGCGGGCCAGCCCCAGCAGCACGGCCAGCACCAGCACAGCCAGCGCGCCCAGGGTCTGCGACCAGGCAGCGGGCACCGCCTGCAGCACCTGCACAAGCCCCACGCCCTGCCCCGTGAGCAGCCGGTTGGGCGCCACGCCCACCAGCGGCAAAACACCCACGGCAAGCCAGGCGCCCAACACCAGCATCAGGCGCGCGGAGGGGC
>JAIFNE010000103.1 GCA_020047875.1 Hydrogenophaga sp. | reverse complement strand
GACAAGACCGGGCAGGGCGGCTGGCTGGTGGCCGGCGTTCAGGCGCTCCAGTGACCCCGCCGCGCGCCGCGCGGTGACCTTGCCCTGCCGCCGGCTTCCCGCGCGGTCCAGGGGTTTTCCGTCAAAATCCCACGCCATGAATCACAACCCTTCCGACGATGTTGCCCGCCCGGGCGCTGACGGTGGCTCGGCGCCACGTGACTTTTTGCAATCGCTGCTCAATAAGCTGCAGCCCCCTGGCTGGGTGGTCGACGAGCTGCAAAACCGGCTGGTCATTTTTCTCAACCATGTATTGATGCAGGAACCGGCCGCCCAGGATCGCCTGAAACGCCAGAAGGGCAAGCCCGTGCGCATGCAGTGGGGCGACTTTCACCTCACGCTCGCCGCCACCGCGGCCGGCCTGCTGGAGCGTCCTTCGGACAGCCCGGTGCCCGAACTCACCATGACGTTGACTCAGCATTCCCCGCTGGCGATCGCGCAGCGCGTGATGCAAGGTGACAAGCCCGAGGTGGATGTTCAGGGTGACGTGCAGCTGGCCGCCGAGGTGGCTTGGCTGGTGGACAACGTGCGCTGGGATGTCGAGGAAGACCTCTCGCGGGTGGTGGGTGACGCCACTGCCCACACCATTGGCCGTTTTGCCCGCGGGGCCGCCCAGGCGGTGCGCCGGTTCGCCGAGCGTGTGCCACGTTCGCCCTTCGCTTCGGGCGCTGCGAGCGGGTCGGGCGCCGAAGCGGCCAGCGCCGGTCGGTCCCAGGGCGGTGATTCGAGCAGCACCGCATGACGCGTCTTTACCGCGGCGCGTTCATCGTCTGGGTGGTGCTGCGCTACGGGCTGGATGAGCTGGTCCTCTCCAGCTTCCAGCACCCGTGGTTGCGCCTGGCCACCCGCATCGTGCGTTTTGGGCGCAAGCTGGAATCGCCGCGCGGCGTGCGTCTGCGCGAGGCGCTGGAGCGGCTGGGTCCGATCTTCGTGAAGTTCGGCCAGGTGCTGTCCACCCGCCGCGATCTGCTGCCGCCCGACATCGCGGACGAGCTGGCCCTGTTGCAGGACCGCGTGCCGCCGTTCCCGAGCGCGGTGGCGGTGGCCACCATCGAACGCGCCTTTGGCAAGCCGCTGGACGAGGTTTTTTCCCGCTTTGAGCAGGTGCCGGTGGCCAGTGCCTCCATCGCGCAGGTGCACTTCGCCACCCTGCGCAGCGGGCGCCATGGCGGACGCGAGGTGGCGGTGAAGGTTCTGCGACCCAACATGCTGCCGGCCATCGAGAAAGATCTTGGCCTGATGCGCATGATGGCGGGTTGGGTCGAGAAGCTGTCGGCCGACGGCAAGCGGCTCAAGCCGCGTGAGGTGGTGGGCGAGTTCGACAAGTACCTCCACGAGGAGCTTGATTTGCTGCGCGAAGCGTCCAACGCCGCCCAGTTGCGCCGCAACATGGCGGGGCTGGATCTGGTGCTGATCCCCGAGATGTTCTGGGACTATTGCCACACCGAGGTGATGGTGATGGAGCGCATGCACGGCCTGCCCATCAACAAGGTGGCCGAACTTCGCCGCCGCGGGGTGGACATACCCAAGCTGGCACGCGACGGTGTCACGATTTTCTTCACCCAGGTGTTTCGCGACGGTTTTTTCCACGCCGACATGCACCCGGGCAATATCCAGGTGAGTCTGGACCCGGCCACTTTCGGGCGCTACATCTCGCTCGACTTCGGCATTGTCGGCACGCTCACCGAGTTCGACAAAGAGTACCTCGCGCAAAACTTCACCGCCTTTTTCCGCCGCGACTACAAGCGCGTGGCCGAGCTGCATGTGGAGAGTGGCTGGGTGCCTGCCGAGACCCGCATCGACGAGCTCGAAGGTGCGATCCGCGCAGTCTGCGAACCCTATTTCGATCGCCCGCTGAAGGAGATTTCCCTGGGCATGGTGCTGATGCGTTTGTTCCAGACCTCGCGCCGCTTCCAGGTCGAAATTCAGCCCCAGCTTGTGCTGTTGCAGAAGACCCTGCTCAACATCGAGGGTCTCGGGCGTGATCTGGATCCGGAGCTCGACCTGTGGAACACCGCCAAGCCCTTCTTGGAGAAGTGGATGCTGGAGCAAGTGGGGCCGCAGAAGCTGCTCCAGCAGCTCAAGGCAGAGGCGCCGCAATACGCCAAGCTGCTGCCAGCGCTGCCGCGCCTGATCCACGATTACCTGGCGCACAAGCCGCACGAATTGCGGCGCGAACTCGACGCCTTGCTCGCCGAGCAGCGGCGCACCAACCGGCTGCTGCAGGCGGTGATCTGGGGCGGCGTGGGCTTTCTGATTGGCCTGCTGGTGATGCAGCTCATTACCCGGGTGCGCATCTGGTAGCGCCCGCATCGCCCGGCCGTGCTGCTGAAACCCTGAGAAACCCGAGCGGCAATTTATAATGGCGGGTTTCTCTACCGGGGCCGCAACCGCTCGCCGCCGGCAATGCCGATCTTCTCTATCCGGGTTTCACCATGCCGATCTATGCCTACAAGTGCGCGTCCTGCGGTCACGCCAAGGATGTTCTGCAGAAAATGTCTGATGCGCCGCTTTCGGTGTGCCCGGCCTGCGGTGAGGCCACCTTTCAGAAGCAGGTGACCGCTGCCGGCTTTCAGCTCAAGGGCTCTGGCTGGTACGTGACCGATTTCCGCAACGGCAACGGCGGTGCAGCAGCGGCAGCGCCAAAGGCCGAAGGGGGAAGCGAGACAAAGGCTGACGGCAACACTGGCAGCCCAGCCAAGGCCGCGGACGGCGCAGTTCAGCCGCCCGCCGCTGCACCAGCGGGCGCTGGCTCGGCAGCAACTGCCAGCGCGCCAGCGACACCGACCACCAGCCCATCCAGCGCCAGCTAGGCCGGGACCGCCCCTCATGCCGTCTTTGCGCAAATGGCTGCTGTCGGGCCTGCTGGTTCTGGTGCCGCTGATCACCACCCTGTGGGTGCTTGAGTGGGTGGTCTTCACGCTGGACAAAACCCTGAACATCCTGCCAGTGGACTGGCACCCAGATCAGGTCTTTGGCGTTCATGTGCCGGGGCTCGGCGTGGCGTTTGCGCTGATCGTGGTGCTCTCAATCGGCGCCCTGGCGTCCAACTTCATTGGCAACCGGCTGGTGAACTGGTGGCATGCGCTGCTGCACCGAATTCCGGTGGTGCGATCGATCTACTCCGGTGTCAAACAGGTGTCTGACACGCTGTTTTCCGAAAAGGGCAACGCCTTTCGCCAAGCCTTGTTGGTGCAGTGGCCGCACCCGGGCATGTGGACCATTGGTTTTCTCACCGGGTCGCCCAGCGGCGACCTGCTGCGCCAGTTGCAGGCCCAAGGCTCACCTGCGTCGATGGCCGACGAGTTTCACAGCGTGTTCGTGCCCACCACGCCCAACCCCACAGGCGGGTATTTTGTACTGGTGCGCAAAAGCGACTGCGTGGCGCTGCAAATGAGCGTGGACGAAGCGCTCACCCACATCGTCTCCATGGGCGTCATCGTGCCAGGCGGTCCCAAACCGTTTGGCGCCAAGCCCAAGCCGGCGGTACCGCTTTGACACGACCGAGCTTCCTTTTGAATCGCTGTGCGCTGTGCTGGCCAAGCTGCCGGCGCGCTGCCCCTTTTTCAGCCGCGCACTGCGGCTCTTCTGCTGAAAGAAACTGAGATGTCCATGCGCTCCCACTACTGCGGTCTGGTGACCGAAGCCCAACTGGGCGAGACCGTTTCCCTGTGCGGCTGGGTGAACCGCCGCCGTGACCATGGCGGCGTGATCTTCATTGATCTGCGCGACCGCGAAGGTTATGTGCAGGTGGTCTGCGATCCCGATCGGGCCGAGATGTTTGCCATCGCCGAAGACGTGCGCAACGAGTTCTGCGTACAGGTCATCGGCCTGGTGCGTGCGCGCCCCGCCGGCACCACCAACGACAAGCTCAAAAGCGGCCAGATCGAGGTGCTGTGTCATGAACTGAAGGTGCTCAACCCTTCGGTCACGCCACCGTTCCAGCTCGACGACGACAACCTGTCTGAGACCACGCGCCTCACCCACCGCGTGCTGGACCTGCGTCGCCCCTACATGCAGAACAACCTCATGCTGCGCTACCGCGTGTCGATGGAGGTGCGCAAGTTCCTGGATGCCAACGGCTTCATCGACATCGAAACCCCCATGCTCACCAAGAGCACACCCGAAGGCGCGCGGGACTACCTGGTGCCCAGCCGCGTGCATGACGGTCACTTTTTCGCGCTCCCGCAGTCGCCCCAGCTGTTCAAACAGCTGCTCATGGTGGCCGGCTTTGACCGCTATTACCAGATCACCAAATGCTTCCGCGATGAAGACCTGCGCGCTGACCGCCAGCCCGAGTTCACGCAGATCGATATCGAGACCTCGTTCCTGACCGAGCAGGACATTCGCGACATGTTCCAGGGCATGATCAAAACGGTGTTCCAGAACACCCTGGGCGTGGACCTCGGCGAGTTCCCGGTGATGGCCTACAGCGAAGCCATGCACCGTTTTGGCTCCGACAAGCCCGACCTGCGTGTGAAGATGGAGTTCACCGAACTCACCGACGTGATGGCCGACGTGGACTTCAAGGTCTTCAGCGCTCCGGCCCAGATGAAGGGCGGCCGCGTGGTCGCGCTGTGCGTGCGCGGCGGTGCGGAAATGCCGCGCAGCGAGATCGACGCCTACACCGAATTCGTCAAGATCTACGGCGCCAAGGGCCTGGCCTGGATCAAGGTCAACGAACTGGCCAAGGGCAAGGACGGCCTGCAGTCGCCCATCGTGAAGAACCTGCACGACAAGGCGATCGCCGAAATCCTCCAGCGCACCGGCGCGCAAGATGGCGACATTCTGTTTTTCGGTGCCGACAAGGAAAAGATCGTCAACGACGCCATCGGTGCGTTGCGCCTGAAGATCGGCCACAGTGCCCTGGGCAAAAAGAACGGCCTGTTCGAAGACCGCTGGGCGCCGATGTGGGTGGTGGACTTCCCGATGTTCGAGCACGACGAAGAAGCCGACCGCTGGACCGCCGTGCACCACCCGTTCACCGCGCCCAAAGATGGCCACGAGGACTGGATGGTGACCGCGCCCGAGAAGTGCATCGCCAAGGGCTACGACATGGTGCTCAACGGTTGGGAAATCGGCGGCGGTTCGGTGCGTATCCACACCGCGGCGGTGCAGCAAAAGGTGTTTGACGCGCTGAAGATCACGCCCGAAGAAGCGCAGATCAAATTTGGCTTCTTGCTCGACGCGTTGCAGTACGGCGCGCCGCCTCACGGTGGCTTGGCCTTCGGCCTGGACCGAATCGTCACGCTGATGACCGGTGCCGATTCGATTCGCGACGTGATCGCCTTCCCCAAAACCCAGCGCGCGCAGTGTCTGCTCACGCAGGCGCCGTCGCTGGTGGAGGAAAAGCAGCTGCGCGAGCTGCACATTCGTCTGCGCAACGCCGATCTGGCCAAGCCGGCCTGATCGTCAGGGCGGCAGAATGAAGGGCGCTGTTTCAGCGCCCTTTCTGTTTGGGAGAGAAAAATTGGCGATTCCGGA
>JAIFNE010000201.1 GCA_020047875.1 Hydrogenophaga sp. | reverse complement strand
GGTCGGGTACGACACGCCGCGCAATCTCGGCAGTCGCGAAACCGGAGGCGGTCTCAGCCTGCCGATCTGGATCGATTTCATGCGCGTGGCCTTGAAAAATGTCCCGGAAGCTCAGTACGAGGCGCCACCGGGCGTGATTCAGGTGGGCGGAGACTGGTACTACGAGGAATACGGGCCGGGCAGCGGCGTTGCTGCGCTGGGCCTGAACGATCCGTTACCGGGCACCACCGAGCCAGCGAAGCCGGCCGGCGCTGGTATGGGCCCACCGCTTTCGGTACCACCACCGCCGGAAGACCGGCGCGGCATTCTGGATCCGAAAGCGAAAACCCAAGGGTTCATCCGGCGCTCTTTGCGACGGTGCCGGTTGCGACCGATCCGCAGGGAAAACGACTCGGCTTTTCCGCCTCTCAGGCAGCGCCAGGCTGGTTTCGCATCCAGTCAGCGGTCTGGAAAAAGCTCTGGTTCAGGCGCTCGCGCAGCTCGGCGTCGAGCTCGCATTCGCGCATCGCCTGATCCATGCAGGCCAGCCACTGGTCGCGCTCCAGCACGCCAATGGCAAACGGCATGTGGCGCATGCGCAGGCGCGGGTGACCGAAGCGCTCGGTGTAGTGCGACGGGCCGCCCAGCCAGCCGCAGAGAAACCAGAACAGCTTGTCGCGGGCCTCGCCCAGCGTGCTGCCGTGCACCGCGCGCAGCTCGCGGTACCCGGGCTCAATGTCCATCAGGTCGTAAAAGCGGTCGACCAACTGGCGCACGGCCAGCTCGCCGCCCACCCAGGCAAACGGCGTTTCGGGTGGGACGGGTGTGATTTTTTCGGACATCGCAAGAAAAGGTGACTGGTTCAGAAAACACGCAGGGCCGGATGCGCCGGGCCGCAGACGCTGCCGCTTGGACAAGCGCCTCGGGCTGCGCGGGGATCAGGTGCTTGCACGGCGCAAGGTCTCGACCACCGGGGTGCGCAACACGCTGCGCAAGCCCCACCAGCCAGCCGCCAACGCCAGCAAGGCACCTGCCAGGCTGCCGGCCAGCGGCACCAGAGGCGAGGCGGTCCAGGCGAATTCGAAGGCGTAACGCGCCAGCGCCCAGCCCACGGCCACCGCCACCACCGAGGCCAGAAAGCCCGCCAGCAACCCCACGCCCAGCAGTTCAATGCGCTGCACCTGCCGCAGCAAGGCCGAGCCCGCACCAACCGCCCGCAAAATGGCGAACTCGCGCTCGCGCTCGCCCCGGGTGGCGGTGATGGCGGCCAGCAGCACCACCAAACCAGCGGCCAGCGTGAAAGCGAACAGGAATTCGATCGCGCTGATCACCTGGCCCAGCACCCGCTGCACCTGGGCAATGGTCTGACTCATGTCGACGTTCGTGATGTTGGGGAAGGCGCGTACCAGGTTGTTGTCGAACTGGGCATTGCCTTCCGGTGCGCGAAACGAACTGATGTAGGACACGGGTACGTTGGGCAGCTCGGCCACCGGGAACACCACGAAGAAGTTGACCCGCATGGAACCCCAGTCCACCTCGCGCAGGCTGGTGATGCGGCCCTCGGTCACCTGCCCGGCGATGTCGAAACCGAGCCGGTCACCCAGCTTGAGGCCCAGCTCCTGCGCCAAGCCTTCCTCAACGCTGATTCCACCGGCTTCGTTGTTGGTCCATTGCCCGGCCACCACCGGGTTGTACGGCGGCAGCTCGGCGGTGTTGGAGAGGTTGAACTCGCGGTCAACCAGGCGCTGCGCGCGGTCGGTGGTGAAGTCATCGGGCTTGACCGATTCACCGTTGATGCTCACCAGCCGGCCGCGGATCATCGGGTACCAGTCGTAGCGCTCGACACCGGCGCTGCGCAGCTGCTGCTGGAAGGCCTCGCCCTGTTCGGGCTGGACGTTGATCACGAAGCGGTTGGGCGCGTCGGGCGGTGTGGCGTTGCGCCAGCTCGAGATGAGATCGGTACGCAGCAGCACCAGCAACACCAGCGCCATCAGACCAACCGCCAGCGCGCTGATCTGCACCACCGCGTAGGCCGGACGGGCGCTGAGCTGGCGTGTGGCCATGATCAGGGCGCGGGGTGCGGTGGTCTCGTTCACGCTGGCGCGCAGCAGGCGCACGGCACCATAGCTCACCGCCGCAAACAGCAGCACCGCCGCCGCAAAGCCACCCACCGCGATCGCACCCAGCAGCAGGTCGCGGCTGGCGGCCAGCAGCAAGGCGCCAAACCCCAGCACGCCCACGCCCAGCACCGCGAGCGTGGCCGGCTTGAGCTGCCCCACGTCGCGCCGGATCACGCGCAGCGGCGGCACCTGCGCCAGCTGCAGCACCGGCGGCAGGCCGAAAGCCAGCATCAGCGTGAGGCCCATGCCCAGGCCGAGCAGCACCGGGGTGATGCCGGGCGCGGGCAGGCTGGCCTCGACCAGCCCGGCCAGCAGCACCACAAACACATGGTGCACCGCGTAGCCCAGGACCACGCCGAGCAGGCTGGCGAACAGCCCCACGAGGCTGAATTCCAGCGCGTAGGCCCGCGCCATGGATGCCTGCGACAGACCCAGCACGCGCAGCATGGCGCAGTCGTCCAGGTGTCGCTGAGCAAACCCGCGCGCGGCAATCGCCACCGCCACCGCACACAGCAGCGCCGCGAGCAGGGCCACCAGGTTGAGGAATTTCTCGGCGCGCTCCAGCGTCTGCTGCATTTCGGGCCGCCCTCCCTCCAGCGACTCCAGCCGCAGGCCGCGCACGCCGGACTGCGTCACCTGCGCCTCAGCCCAGCGGGTGAAGGTGGCCACGGCGGTATCGTCGCCGGCGACGGCCAGGCGGTAACTGAGCCGGCTGGCCGGTTGCACCAGGCCAGTGGCCGGCAAATCGGCGGCGTTGATCATCACGCGCGGCGCGAAGCTCATGAAGCCAGCGCCACGGTCGGGTTCCACCACGATGATTCGGCTCAGGGTGAACGAGGTATCGCCCAGCAGCAGGGGCTGACCCATCTTCAGGTCCAGCGCCACCAGGAGGGCGGCGTCGACCCAAGCCGTGCCGGGCGCGGGGATCTCGCGCGTGGCGCTGTCCACCCCACCGGGCGTCTCGGCCACGCGCACACTGCCCCGCAGCGGGTAACCTGCGCCCACCGATTTCAGGGCCACCAGGCGGGCCGCGCCGCCCAGGTCGTCGGGCGCCCGGCCCATGGTGGGAAAGCCCAGGGTCTGGGTGGTCTGCAAGCCCAGCGCGCGCGCCTGCGCCTCGAAGGCGGGGGGCGTGGCGTTGTCGCTGCTGACGACCGCGTCGCCACCGATCAGCGCTCGCGCGTCGCGCGCCAGCCCGTTTTGCAGCCGGTCGGCAAAAAACCCGACGGCGGTCAGCGCCGCCACCGCCAGCGTGACCGCCAGCACCAGAAGACGCAGCTCGCCCGCGCGCCAGTCGCGCCAGAGGGTGCGCCAACCAAGATGCCAGAAAGAAGGGGGTCGATAGTCCATGGGCTGACCTTATCGCATCCCGCGCAGGCCTGCGGCGCGACGGCCTATTGCGCTGCGCAGCGCGTCAAGGCACACACAGCACAAAGTCGGCGGCGGGCGCGGCGCTCAGTGCCGGAAGTGGCGCACCCCGGTGGTCACCATCACCACGCCGCGCTCGTTGGCCGCGTCGATGACTTCCTGATCGCGCATCGAGCCACCGGGCTGAATTACGCAGGTGGCGCCCTGGTCGATCACCACATCGAGCCCATCGCGGAAGGGGAAAAAGGCATCGCTGGCCACCGCCGTGCCTTGCAGGCTCAGCTGGGCATGGCCCGCTTTGATACTGGCGATGCGGGCCGAGTCGAGCCGGCTCATCTGGCCAGCGCCCACGCCCATGGTCATGCCGTCTTTGCAAAACACGATGGCGTTGGACTTCACGAATTTGGCCACCTGCCAGGCGAACATCAGGTCGTCAAGCTGCTGCTCGGTGGGCTGCCGTGTGGTCACCACCTTCAGATCGGCCCGGTTGAGCACATGGTTGTCGGCGCTCTGCATCAGCAGGCCCGAGCCAATGCGCTTCACATCGGTGAGGTTCAGGCCCTGGTCCCAGGCACTCAGGCCGCCACGCGCCGCATCAGCGGTGCCATAGGCAGTGGGCAGCGCGATCTGCAGCACGCGCACATTGGCCTTGGCCTTGAAAATGGCCAGCGCCTCTTCGCTGTAGCCCGGCGCCATGAGCACCTCGACAAACTGCTTGCTCACCGCCTCGGCTGCCGTTTTGTCTACCGGCCGGTTGAAGGCAATGATGCCGCCGAAGGCGCTGGTGGGGTCGGTCTGGAAAGCCTTGGTGTAGCTCTCCAGCGCGTCTTTGCCCAGCGCCACCCCGCAGGGGTTGGCGTGTTTGACGATGACGCAGGCCGGCGCCTCAAAGCTCTTGACACACTCCCAGGCCGCGTCGGCATCGGCAATGTTGTTGTAGCTGAGCTCCTTGCCCTGCAGCTGCTGCGCGGTAACCAGCGAGCCGGGGGCCGGGTACAGATCGCGGTAAAAAGCCGCCGTCTGGTGCGGGTTTTCGCCGTAGCGCAGTTCCTGCAGCTTGACGAACCGGCCGTTGGACTGGCCCGGGTACTCGCTGCGCTTGGGCACGCTGGCGCCCGCTTCGAACTCGATGCTGGAGAGGTAGTCGCTGATGGCGCCGTCGTACTGGCTGATGCGGTTGAACGCGGCCACCGACAGCGCAAAACGGGTCTTGTCGGCGAGCCTGCCGCTGGCCTCGAGTTCGCTGATCACGGCCGGATACTGGCTCGCATCCGTCAACACCGCCACGTCTTTCCAGTTCTTGGCTGCGCTGCGCACCATGGCCGGACCACCGATGTCGATGTTTTCGATCGCGTCTTCCAGGGTGCACCCAGGCCGGGCAACGGTGGACTCGAACGGGTAGAGATTGACCACCAGGATGTCGATGGTGGCAATGTCGTGGGCCTTCAGCGCCGCCATGTGCGCCGGCAGGTCGCGCCGTGCGAGCAGGCCGCCGTGCACCTTGGGATGCAGCGTCTTGACGCGTCCGTCGAGCATCTCGGGAAAGCCGGTGAGCTCGGCCACTTCGGTCACCGGCAAACCGCTGTCAGCCAGCAGCTTGGCGGTACCGCCCGTGGAAAGCAGCGCCACACCGAGGCGGTGCAGGCTCTGGGCGAGTTCAACAATGCCGGTTTTGTCGGAAACAGAAATGAGGGCGCGCATAAAGTACCTTGCATGGGGAGTTTCAAATCGTATTTGCATCACGCCGGAGCGAGGACCGCAACGCCTGCAACGATCCCACCGGGAACACCGCGGAACCGGCTTTGCCGGGCCGCAGGTGTTGCCCCCTTGAGGGGGTCGCGCGCAGCGCGGCGGGGGTGTTCTTATTCGATCAGCTTGTGTTCGATCAGCTTTTTGCGCAGCGTGTTGCGGTTCAACCCCAGCCATTGCGCAGCGCGCGACTGGTTGTGGTTGGACTGCTGCATCACCACCTCAAGCAGGGGCTTTTCGACCGCCTTGACCAGCATGTCGTGCAGGCCAGCCGGGTCGGTGCCGTCGAGGTCCTGGAAATAGGTTTCCAGGCTCGCGCGAACGCAGTCGTGCAGATTGTTCTGTGAAGTGCTCATGCAGCCAGTTTCCATTGGGTCGCGGGCGCGGGCGCCTGCGGTTCTGCGTCGGCCCAGGCGTCCAGGCTGTCCCGCACGCAATCCATCTGCGCTTGCGCCGTGGTCAGCAGGTTGATCCGGCTGCGAAACACCGCTGCCGCACCGCTGGCCAGCGGCAGCGCCTGCCAGGTGCTTGCGCGCACTGCGCACACCGGTGAATTCGCCGTAGAGGGCGTAATGGTCTTGCAGGTGGTCGAGCAGCCAGGTCTTGACCTCGGTCAGATCCGGCGGCGGCAGGTGTTCGCCGGTGGCCAGGAAATGGGCGATCTCGCGAAAGATCCACGGCCGGCCCTGCGCGGCGCGGCCGATCATGATCGCATCCGCTCCCGTGCGCGCCAGCACATCGCGCGCCGCTTCGGGGCTGTTGATGTCGCCATTGGCCACCACCGGAATGCCCACGCGGGTCTTGATCTGGGCCACCGTATCGTGCTCGGCCTGCCCTTTGTAGCCCTGCTCGCGGGTGCGGCCGTGCACGGTGAGCATTTGCACGCCGGCCGACTCGGCAGCCAGCGCCAGCGCCGGGGCATTGCGAACCTGGGCGCACCAGCCGGTGCGCATCTTGAGCGTCACAGGCACGCCATGCGGCACACAGGCAGCCACCACCGCCTCCACGATCTGGATGGCCAGGGCTTCGTCCTGCATCAGCGCTGAGCCGGCCCATTTGTTGCAGACCTTTTTGGCCGGGCAACCCATGTTGATGTCGATGATCTGCGCGCCGCGGTCGATGTTGTAGCGCGCAGCGTCGGCCATCATCTGCGCCTCGGTGCCCGCAATCTGCACCGCAATCGGCCCCGGCTCGCCCTGGTGGTTGGCGCGCCGCGAGGTCTTCAGGCTGTCTTGCAGATCG
>JAIFNE010000157.1 GCA_020047875.1 Hydrogenophaga sp. | reverse complement strand
CAAACACCCGCCCGCTCATCTTGCGGTCCAGCGCCACACTGGCCGCGCGCATCACCTCGCTGCGCGCCCACTCCAGCAGCTCCATCAACACAAACACCCCCAGCACCAGCAGCGTGAGCATCCACAGCGTCATGTGGCTGCGGCTGTTCACCACCCGCTCGTACACCTCCAGCATGTACACCGAAGGCGCCAGCACCAGCACACTGCACACCAGGCTGAACCACATCGAGCGCACAAAAAACGGCCGCAGACCAGCCACCGCCTCGCGCAGCTCCGAGGCCCCCTGTTTGTGGTTCTTCGCAGCTGGGGAAGAGCGGCCAGACGCCGCAGATTGCGCAGATTGGGGTTTCATCGAATCGTTTCGGTTTTGAAAATAGAAGGCACTGACTCAGAACGCACAGCCCCAGAGGTCATGGGCTCAGAAGGCACAGACTCAACCGCCACATAAGGCGGAATCGCACCGCCCGAGCCAGCCGCCGCCTCGCCAGCGGTTGCGCCCACTGCCTCAGCACTGGTCAG
The DNA here is from genome assembly GCA_020047875.1 of Hydrogenophaga sp. Lineage (GTDB taxonomy): Bacteria > Pseudomonadota > Gammaproteobacteria > Burkholderiales > Burkholderiaceae_C > Hydrogenophaga. Next base: position 5,009 of record JAIFNE010000157.1, on the reverse strand, counting down.
CTGAAACGTGAGCGAAAAAAGCCCGTTGACATCGCGCGAAAGCACCACCTCGCTCAGCTTGCCGGTGTGAAACAGCGCCTCGTCTTGTGCGCCCAGAGCCAGCTGAAAGCGCAACCGCCCGTCCAGCGTGAACATCGACAGCAGCCCATCCTTCAGGCTCAGCGTGTGGCGATCGAAATACACCGGGCAGGTGTCGGCAAACCGCAGCAGCGGCAAAGGCTTGTCGCCCAGCCGGGCCAGATTGAACGGGCTTTGCGGGTGCTGAAACACCAGCCGCCCGGTGCGCGACACCGAATAAATCGCGTTGCACACCATCTGCGAGCCCATCTCTGGGAACTGCTCGCGCAACTGCCGGTAGGCCAAGTGGTGCAGCGCCACCCGGTTCCACACCCGCGTTTGCTGCACCAGCGGCGCCAGCGCATTGCACACCCGGGCAAAACCCTGCTGCAAAGCCAGCAGGCGCTGCTGCGCCTCGGGCTCGGTGTTCAGGGGGATGCGCAGCAAGTTGGTCATAAGCTGCGCGAGTGTAGCCGGTTCCTATATGAATTTCATATAAGAAGGTGGTCGATGTGGTTTTGGCGCCACACAGGCGCGAGTGTTAAGCATCAAAAAACCCAGCGCCAAACCGTCATCCCAGCGCCAACCCCCGTCATCCCAGCGAAGGCTGGGATCCATCCCCCGGAGCCCAAGCGGGACCATGGATGCCCGCCTGCGCGGGCATGACGAAATCGAAAAACAATTGGAGTCCGCCCCCAACTTCCTTAATGCAATACCGAGTGCTGCGGCTTCGCGGGGCTCTGCACCCAGGTCGGCCACATCAAGCCACTGGATGGCGCCGCCGCCCACCCCGCCTGCCGGCACTGCTCATGCAAAACGCCCAGCCACTGCCGAAGGGGCTGGGCCTGCAGCGTCATGCCAGCCGCCTGCGCGGGATCCTCTGCCTTAAACGTTAGCCGAACCCCCTGCGCCGTCGCCGCCACATCCACCGACTGCACCAGCCAGACCCGTTGCGCGGCGCGGGCCTCAACCGGTGCTTGTGGCTCCATGCTGGCCATGGCCGCCTGCTGCGCAAAGCCCTGCACCAGCTCTGCCCTCACATCCGCGCCCGGCCCGTCCACCACCACCGCTTGTTGCTCCAGCCAGCCCAGCAAGTGAGGCACCAGCCGCACCAGCAAGCGCTGCGTCAGCCACAACACCAGCGTCTGCCCCGCCGCCCACTCGCCGCACACGCGAATGCGGTCCTCGCCCGCATCAAACGACGTTGTGATGCGCTGCAACGCCAGTGGCCCAGGCCCCGCCGTGGCCGGTGCGCCATGGGCCACCGCTCAACCCAGCCTGAGCGTGTCGCCCTGACCCAGCGTCTGCGCCAGCGGCGTGGGCAGCAAAGCCTTCAGTGCATTCGCATAGGCATTGCGCGCGGTTTGCGCAATGGCGGTGTCCCGTTGCAGCTCGCGCAGCTTGCTCTCGCAGGCCACCAGCATCTCCAGCTGCTGCCTGGCCTCGGGGGAGAGCGAGTCCACGTCAAACTCGCGGTCGTCAATTTTGATGCTGGGCATGGCTGTGGGTATCTTTGTGGGAGGGGTGGGCGTGGTCAGGTCGCAGGCGCCGCCGCCGGAATGATAGTGGAGCCATGGGCCGTGTGGTGAACCCGGCGGCGGCAGGCGGCAGGCCTTGCTGCTGTTAATTGGAATCTGACCCCAATTCTTTTTCCACCACCGGCAACGCTGCCTTCAACGCGCTGACGTAGGCATTGCGGGCGGTCTGCATCGCTGCCAACTGCGCCTGCAGACGGGCGATTTCCTGGTCGACGAACTGAATACTTTGTAATTGTGCTTTGGCATCGACCGACAGGCTGTCGAGGTTGTAGGCGATGTTGTCAATCTGGATCGTAGGCATGGGATTTTCCTGAGAAGGATTCGCGTTGTGCCAGCGAGCGAAGCGCAGATTCACCCGCCCTGCGTCCTGGACGATGAGGTTGGGACGGCTAGGGTCCAGATGCCAGCGTTTCTCACGTTGCTGGTGGCACTGCTGCAGGGCAAGCCGCTGGCCGTGCGCTGGGTTGCGGGGGAGCTTGTGGCCCGCATCTTTCAGGGCTCGACAGGCTTGCTCGAACAACGCTTGCGGCAGAGGTGCCTCGCGCAGCAGCGCTTCGCTGGGCGCGAAGCCCTGGCCCCGCGTCATGGCCAGCATGTACTGTGTGGCCTCGTGCAGCTGGATGCGCCCGGTCTTGCTGACGTGAATCAGTGGACAGTGCGGAGCCAGTGCGGGCAGGACATGGTTGGGATAGACCTCGTGCTGCCAGTAGCTACTGGCAATCTGCCGGAAGTGCCCGAAGTCCCGGATCGGCGTGAACTGAGCCTGATCGAAAGGCAAGATTTCCACCTTGGGTTTGGTGGGGGTCACCGTGTCGTTGGCCACATCCACATACAAGGTCCCGATCTGAAAGGCGTTCTGAAAATACTGACCGCGCAGGTCACCCCAGACCTGTCGCACGGTACCACCCGCGCGTTGGAAGGCCCGGAGCGCTTGCAGACCGATGGCGGCTTCTGCTGGCAGCTGGGGCCCGTCCACCGAACGAACCCGTTCTTGCACCGCTTCGGCGATTTCCAGGCACTGACCCAGCGGGTACGGCTTGCCCAGCTTCATTGGCTGCAGACGCTCCAGCTCGGGGTCGAGTTGTTGGCGCACGGCCAGCAGGCAGGTCTCCAATGCAGGAAGGACGGGTAGCAGGTAAGTCGCCGTCAGCGCAGCTTGAGCCTCAGGGTGAAGAATGCGGGGCTCATTGGGCAGGAGCGGAGTGAGCCAGTTTCCTACTCGCATCCGTCCTTTATGGCCGCCACTGACTCCCGGGTTAACAGCACAGTCCATGCAGCTTCTCGGAATCGGAAAGTACCCCAGGCCGGGCAGTCTGCTGGCCCGCCGGGCCCCGTTGCACTTCAACCCTCATCAGGCCACCTGCAACGCCCTCAATATCGGCAACTGCTTTTCGGCAAACGCAGTGGCCTGCAGCGTCAGCTCGGCCAGGTTGCCCTCGGCCGACTCGATAGGCTGGCCGTCTTTCAGCAGGCGTTGCCCCTGCGCCTGCAGGGTGTTCCACACATACAGCGCCCAGTCTTGTGGCTGCTTGTGTCCCAGCTGGCGGGCCAGCAGGAACAGCTGCTGGAACCGCGGCACCGTGATGCCGCCACCCGCCAAGGGACTGGCCAGATAGCTCAGCTCGTTGCTGCTGCGCGCCTTGTTCATCAGGTGGGTGTTGAGGCGCTCGCTCGGCTTTTTGGCCTTCTGGGCCGCCGCGTCGTCCTGCACCGGCAGCAGCGCGCCCGTGGCGCTCAGCACCATCGCCGCCTGCAGAATCTGCGCGAAGTTGATCGCCTTGCCCGCCTCGGTTCCCTTCAGCGCCTGCTCCAGCTGCCCCAGACTCCTGGGTTTGTGGTCGGCCAGCTGGTCGAGAATGGGGGCGTAAACCGCCTCGGTCAGCGTGGCTTCGCCCAAGCTGCCCGCCACCTTCAGGCTCACCTCGGCCCTCGGTTGCGCGAGCACGATGCGCTGGGCCCTCAGGGCCTCGGCTTGCTCCAGCGCACTCAGACTGCGGCTGCCCTTCACCCAATAGTCTTTGCGAAACTGCTGGTTGACGCAAAAGTCCCGCGTCGTCTGGCGAAACATCGCGTCCGGGATGCCCTTGAGCAGCGTCTGCTGCTCCGCGCTCAGGTTCACCGCGTCGATCGCGTCCAGAAAATTGGCCGAACATGCCCAGTTCAGTTTGGCCGGTTGCAGCCAGCGCGCCATCTCCGCGAAGGCCATCGGTTGCCAGTCGCGGTTGAAATACTCATGGGCCACATAGTGGCGGTTTTGCTCCTTGATCTTTTTCACCCGCTCGGCCACCTGCGGGTTCGCCCTGGCATAGGCCGGGTTGGCAGCAAGCAGCTGGTCGACAAACGCCAGGGCAGCGTCGATCCGGCTCACAATCCCGGCCCCATCCGCCCCCAGCACCTCCGCGTGTTCGGTCAGTAAATCGCGCATCGGCACCATCGCAGCCCAGCCCGGCTGGGTGTTGTAGCTGATGTAAAGCACCCCGCCCACCTTGAGCTTGCGGCGAACAAAGTCCACGATCACCGCGCGGTTCGCGTCTGAAATCCAGCTCCAGATACCGTGCAAACCAATGTAGTCAAACGCCGGCAGATCGGCGCGGGCGCAAAACGCATCGAAGCCCTCGTCGTACAGTTCTGCCCCGTTGGCAGACACCTGCGCCAGCTCCTGAGCGAAGCCCGCCTGGGCCGGGTTGAAATCGGTACCGCTCCATCGCACCACCGAGGCCGCCGCGTGCAGGTTGGCGCTCATGCCCTGACCAAACCCCAGCTCGCAAGCCGTGCCCACCTCCGGGGGAACCAAGCCTGCGTTCAGAAAAGCCAGGCGCAAACGCAGCGGGTTGAGTTCGGTGTAGTAGCCAAAGGTATAGCCAATGTCGGCCACATAGCCGGCGGTCCAGTCGGACATGAAAAATCCTTGCGTTGAATGGTGGCTTTGCGGCATCTCGTGGCACCTCGGTCCCTGATCACCGCACAACAAACCGACTGTCTTTGGGCGCTGTTCGTGCCCTCGCGGGGAGCCGGCTGCGCATTTTGCCAGCAGACGGCGGACCCCCGGTGAGGCGCGAGGATCAGGAGCCTGCCGCCGCCTGTCCGCGTGCGGCCTGGTAGGCGGCTTGCCGGCTCGCTGGTTATTGCTCCGGCCCGGTGAAGTCTAAATTTCCGTTCGGGCTGAGCCTGTATCCCCGATCGCCCTGAGCCTGTCGAAGGGAGCCCTTCGACAGGCTCAGGGCGAACGATTGATACTTCTTCGGGCCGGATCAGTAGCGCGCATCAGCAGGCTGTTCCAATGTCCTTGCCATGCACGACGACGCAGACTTCTGCGGGGATATTTCCGTGTCACTCGTTCCAGCCAAATGCAGTGCAGGGAGCCATGCTTCCCGTGCGGTCCATCGGTCCAGCCGCGAATGCCAAGCTGGTAGC
>JAIFNE010000198.1 GCA_020047875.1 Hydrogenophaga sp. | reverse complement strand
TGCTCAACGCCGCCCTTGAGCTGCTGGCCGTGCTGCAGCGTGCAGGGCGGGTGAAAACCCACCACCTTGCTGGCATCGGGGAGCTTCGCCAGTTTGGGTTTGAGCGGGGCAACGAGTGTGGGCAGCAGCTCGCTCAGGTCCTGGGTGAGCTCGCTGATGCGCGCGGCCTTGGCGGCGTAGGCGGTGTCGTCGGCCAGGATGTGCCCGTATTCCTTCACCGTCACGCCACAGCCAGAGGCGTTCATCACGATCGCCTCCACCCCGGCCTCGACATGCGGCCACCAGGCGTCGATGTTGCGGCGCATTTCTGCCCGTCCGCCGTCCTGATCGTTCAGGTGAAACTTCACCGCGCCGCAGCACCCGGCCTTGGGCGCAATCACGGTCTGGATACCGGCCGCATCCAGCACGCGCGCGGTGGCGCTGTTGATGTTGGGCATCATGCTGGGCTGCACGCAGCCCGCGAGCATGAGCACCTTGCGCGCGTGGGTCTGCGTGGGCCAGGCGCCGGCATCCTGCCGGGCTGGCACCTTGTTTTTCAGCGCCGTGGGCATCAGCGGTCGCACCAGCTGCCCCAGCTTCATGGCCGGGCCAAACAGCGGCGAGGGCAGTCCTTCCTTGAGCAGCCAGCGCACCGCTTTTTCGGACGCAGGCCGTTCCACCTTCTCGTCCACGATCTTGCGGCCGATGTCGATCAGGTGGCCGTAGTCCACCCCGCTGGGGCAGGTGGTTTCGCAGTTGCGGCAGGTGAGGCAGCGGTCGAGGTGCAGTTGCGTTTTGCGCGTGGGCTCCGCCCCTTCGAGCACCTGCTTCATCAAATAAATGCGCCCGCGCGGGCCGTCGAGCTCGTCACCCAGCAGCTGGTAGGTCGGGCAGGTGGCGGTGCAGAAGCCGCAGTGCACACATTTGCGCAGAATGGCTTCGGCCGCGCGGCCGTCGGCACGGTTCTGGTACTCGGGGGACAGTTGGGTTTGCATGGATGGTTCCGTTAAAACCTGGCGCTGGGCGGCTCCAGAACAGCGGGAGACGGAGACGCGCGCCGCGGCCGCGCCAGCGGCTTCACGACATCCGGCCGGGGTTGAAGATGCCGGCCGGGTCGAAGGTGGCGCGCAGGCGCTGCGTGATGGCTTGCACGGCAGCGCCCTGGCGGTCGAAGCGCGGCACGCCCGGTGCGCCGTCGACGCCGGCACGAAACAGGGTGGCGTGGCCTTGCTGGGCAGCGGCGGCGGAACGAATTTCATCTGCGGCGGCAGACGGCGCCCACAGCCAGCGCTGCGCGCCCTGCCACTCGACCAGCTGGGCATAAGGCAGCGACATCACCGGCGCGGTCTGCGGCACAGACAGGCGCCAAAGGCACAGATCGGGTGAGGTGGCGCGGAAGAAGGGCAGGGTCTGGTCGCGGCAGGCGGCCCAGTCGGCGGTGGCCTGGGCGTTGTCCACGCGACGGCCCTGGGCTTCACGCGCCATGCGCTCGCAGGCAGCTTCCACGGCAGCGACGGCACCACGCAGGCGCACATACAAACGGTCGTTGCTGCCATCGCGCACCCAGCAACTGGCATTGATCGGCAGGGGCTGGCCGCCCCAGCGGTGCAGCTGTTCCAGCGCATCGTGCTGGGCGAGATCAAACACCAGCGTGGCCTCGGCCGGCGACAGGGGCAGCACCTTGAGCGAGATGTCGGTGATCACGCCCAGCGTGCCCAGACTGCCGGCCATCACGCGGCTGACGTCGTAACCCGCCACGTTTTTCATCACCTGGCCGCCAAAGGTGAGCCACTCGCCGCGACCGTCGATGAACTGCAGACCCAGCATGTAATCGCGTACACCGCCCGCGCTGGCACGCGCCGGCCCCGCCAGACCCGCCGCCACGACACCACCGATGGTGGACGTCGGACCGAAGTCGGGCGGATCAAACGGCAGGCACTGGCCTTTTTCCCGCAGCGCGGCCTCCAGCTCGGCCAGCGGCGTGCCGGCGCGCACCGTGACCACCAGCTCGGTGGGCTCGTGGCTGACGATGCCACGCCAAACGGCGGTGCTCAGCAGCTCACCCGTCACCGGCTCGCCGTAAAAAGCCTTGGTGTCACCACCGACGATGCAGGGCCTGGGGAGTGGTGTCGGAATCAGAAGCCATGTGCGGCATGGTAACGAGCACCCGGTCTGACGCATTGAGCTTTTTTCATGGCGGCGTGCAATCTCCCCACCGCGACCCACCCCGACCGCGTCGGGCCACCGAGCGCTGCAGCGCTGGGCTGCAGCATTCAGCTGGCGTGACCCAGACACATGCCCGCGTTGGGCCGGCCCTTGCATTCGCGCTTGAGGCGTCGGGCGCGATCGGCTGGTTTTTCGGCGGACGGCGCATCCCGGAACGTCACCTTGCCAGGGGCCTTCTTGGCAGACGCGGCCGCTGCGGGCTTGGACTTCGGGCCCGAGGCCGCCGGCTCGGCGGCGCTCAGACTGGTGGCGATCAGCAAGGCCGCAGACGCGGCAGCCAGCCGAAACAAATGGCGGTTTGACATGTTGGACTCCCTGAATAACTGGCGGCAGTCTGCGCCGACGCCAGCAGCCAGATTTTGCACCGACCGGTGGCAGCCGTTCGCGCCACGCGCCCAGAAAGCAAAAAACCCCGCGGGCCAGTGGCCACGCGGGGTTGAGAAGACCGAGGCTGCTGAAGGTCAGCGACCGTAAGCCGTCTCGCCGTGCGAGCTGATGTCCAGGCCTTCGCGTTCCTGCTCTTCGGTGACCCGCAGACCGATGGTCATGTCAACGATCTTGAAGGCAATCACGGAAACCACACCCGACCACGCAATGGTGATCAGCACGCCCTTGAGCTGAATCCAGACCTGGCCAGCGATGCTGTAAGCCTCGGCGGTGACCATGGACACCGTGGTCCAGTCGCTCACCAGCGACGGGCCGCCCAGGTTGGGGCTGTTGAACACGCCGGTCAGCAGGGCGCCCACGATGCCGCACACGCCATGGATGCCGAACACGTCGAGCGAATCGTCTGCGCCCAGCATCTTCTTCAGGCCGGTCACACCCCACAAGCCGGCGAAACCACCCACAAAACCGATGACGAGGCCACCCAGGATGCCGACGTTGCCGGCAGCGGGCGTGATGGCAACCAGACCAGCCACCGCACCAGAGGCGGCGCCCAGCATGGAAGCCTTGCCCTTCATCAGCGATTCACCGATGCACCAGGCCAGCACAGCAGCTGCGGTGGCCATCAGGGTGTTGATGAAAGCAAGGGCTGCAAAGCCGTTGGCTTCCAGGGCGGAGCCGGCGTTGAAACCGAACCAGCCCACCCACAGCAGCGAGGCGCCGAGCATGGTCAGGGTCAGGCTGTGCGGCGCCATGGATTCCTTGCCGTAGCCAATGCGCTTACCAATCATGTACGCACCGACCAGACCGGCCACCGCGGCGTTGATGTGCACCACCGTGCCGCCAGCAAAGTCCAGCGCACCGTGTTGCCAAATCAGGCCCGCCTTGGAGGTCATCTCGGCGGCCACCTCGGCCGAGCCGTAGGCGTCAGGGCCCATCCAGAACCACACCATGTGGGCAATCGGCACGTAGCTGAAGGTGAACCAGAGCGCACTGAACAGCAGCACAGCGCTGAACTTGATGCGCTCGGCGAAGGCGCCCACGATCAGGGCGCAGGTGAGGCCGGCGAAGGTGGCCTGGAAGGCGGCAAACACGATCTCTGGAATCACAACGCCCTTACTGAAGGTTGCGGCGTTGGCGAACGTGCCCGCGGCGTTGTCCCAGATGCCGTTCAGAAACAGGCGGTCGAAGCCACCGATGAAGGCATTGCCCTCGGTGAAGGCCAGGCTGTAGCCGTAGACGGCCCAGAGCACGACGATCAGCGAGAAGGTCACCATCACCTGCATCAGCACCGACAGCATGTTCTTGCTGCGCACCAAGCCGCCATAGAACAAGGCCAGGCCAGGCACCATGAGGATCACCAACATGGTGGAGACCATCATCCAGGCGGTATCGCCCTTGTTCGGCGTCGGGGCGGGTGCTGCGACTTCGGCAGCGGCCTCAGCGGGCGCCGCCATGGCAGGCGCGGCGGCGGCTTCTGGTGCCGCAGGCGCTGCTTCGGCCGCAGCGGGTGCGGGGGCAGCTTCGGCCGGCGCGGTGACAGCGGGCGGCGCTTCGGTGGTGGTCTGGGCGATGGCGCTCAGGCCGCCCAAGGCCAGGCTCAGGCCCAGCGTGAGGGAAACAATCAGCTTTTTCATGGTGTGCTCTTTTCTGTGCGGTCTGAGTTCAAAGGGCTTCCTTGCCGGTCTCGCCGGTGCGGATGCGGACCACCTGCTCCAGATTGGTGACGAAAATCTTTCCGTCGCCGATCTTTCCGGTGCGCGCCGCGCCTTCAATGACTTCGATCACGCGGTCGACCAGGTCGTCGGACACCGCGGCTTCGAGCTTCACCTTGGGCAGAAAGTCGACCACATACTCCGCGCCGCGGTACAACTCGGTGTGCCCCTTCTGGCGGCCAAACCCCTTGACCTCGGTCACGGTGATGCCTTGAACGCCCATGCTGGAAAGGGCTTCGCGCACCTCGTCGAGCTTGAACGGTTTGATAACGGCTGAAACCATCTTCATGGTGGGATTCCTCTTCTGAATCGAAAGGGACGCCGGGGCAGAAGCCACAACGCCAGGACAATAGCGAACGCTCCTGCAGCTAAGCAGGGTTCGTGCCAGGAAACACCGGCCATCGGTATCAGGCAATGCCTGATATCAGCATCGGGCATTGCCTGATCTCACCATCTTGCTGAAATGCACTGCGGCTCAAGAAGGCCGCGCAGGGCATCCACCGCTTCGCCGCGGTAGAAACCCCGCCATCCGCAGATTTGTTCGCATCGCACCGTCCATCGAGACTCCGGCTGGGCGCGCCGATGTGCCATGATTCCCAATCGGATGCAGGGTCCGGGGTGCTGCGGCAGGCAACACCCGGAAACGCACCGATGTTGTGCACATCGGGCACGGGGAGGACAGCGGCACTGCCGCTGTATTTGCACCAAAACAGGGAGTTTCCACATCATGAGTCTGTCGCTGGTGCACAGCCGCGCGCTGATCGGGCTTGACGCGCGCCCGGTGCAGGTGGAAGTTCATCTGGCCAATGGATTGCCCAGCTTCACGCTGGTGGGTCTGGCCGACACCGAGGTGAAGGAGGCGCGCGAGCGCGTGCGCTCGGCCATCGCCAACGCCGGGCTCGACTTCCCGAGCAACAAACGCATCACCGTCAACCTAGCGCCAGCCGACCTGCCCAAAGATTCGGGGCGATTCGACTTGCCAATTGCGCTGGGCATCCTGGCCGCCAGCGGCCAGATCAGCGGGCCGCGGCTGCAAGGCTGGGAGTTTGCTGGCGAGCTGTCCTTAAGCGGCGAGTTGCGCGCGGTGCGGGGCGCGCTGGCCATGAGCCTGGCGCTGCACCGGGCGGTGGGCGCGGGTGGTGACACGGCTCGCTGCCAGCTGGTGCTGCCACCGGGCAGCGCCGAAGAGGCCGCCCTGGTGCCGCAGGCGCTGGTGTACCGGGCGCGCCACCTGCTCGACGTGGTGGCGCAGTTTCTTCCTGAATCAGCGGCGGAGGGCAACGCCGAGTCGGCGGGCGACGGCTGGGTGCGCCTGGCGCCGCAGGCGCTCGCCCACACGCCCGACTACGCCGATCTGGCCGACGTGAAAGGTCAGGCAGCCGCCAAGCGCGCGCTGGAAATTGCCGCGGCGGGCGGCCACAGCCTGCTGATGATGGGGCCGCCCGGCTCCGGCAAAAGCATGCTCGCGCAGCGCTTCGCCGGCCTGCTGCCCACCATGACCACCGACGAGGCGCTGGAATCCGCTGCCGTCGCTTCGCTGGCCGGGCGCTTCAACCTGGCGCACTGGGGTCACCGGCCCACCTGTGCGCCGCACCACAGCGCCAGCGCCGTGGCGCTGGTGGGCGGCGGTTCACCACCCCGACCGGGCGAGATCTCGCTGGCGCACCATGGCGTGCTGTTTCTCGACGAACTCCCCGAGTTCCCCCGCGCCGCGCTGGAAGCGCTGCGCGAGCCGCTGGAGAGCGGCCGCATCCGCATTTCGCGCGCGGCCATGCAAAGCGAGTTTCCGGCGCGCTTCCAGCTCGTGGCCGCCATGAACCCCTGCCCGTGCGGCTTCCTGGGCCACCCCAGCAAGCCCTGCCGCGACACGCCCGACCAGATTGCGCGTTACCAGGGCAAGCTCAGCGGTCCGCTGCTGGACCGCATCGACCTGCATGTGGAGGTCCCCGCCCTGCCCAGCGAAGACCTGCTGCACGGCGGCGCTGGCGAACCCAGTGCGGCCGTGCGCGAACGCGTGGCCACCGCCCGCCAGCGCGCCATGACGCGCCAGGGCCAGCCCAACCAGGCGCTGGCCGGTGAAGCGCTCGACGCGCACCTGCACGCCGACCCCAGCGCCCTCAAATTCCTGAACACCGCCGCCACCCGCCTGGGCTGGAGCGCCCGCAGCACCCACCGGGCGCTGCGCGTTGCCCGCACCATCGCCGACCTGGCGGGCACCGACACGGTGACCGTGGCCCACGTGGCTGAAGCGGTGCAGTACCGGCGCGCGCTGCGACAAGGCGGCTGAGCCGCTCGCCTGCGCGCGGCCGCCCTGCAACCATCCCGGCCATGGCCACTTCCGTCTTGCTCAAACTGCTGGCCATGGGCCTGATCGTGGCGCTGGGCTGGGGCGCCGCGCGACTGCGCTGGCTCGGGCCAGGCGACGTGGCGCGCACGCTGAGCAACGCGGCGTTTTATCTGTTTGTGCCGGCGTTGCTGTTTCGCACCGCCTCGCGGATGGACTTTGCGGCCATGCCGTGGAGCGCGCTGGCGGTGTTTTTCCTGCCGGTGTGGGCCATGGCGCTGGCGGTGGTGGTGTGGAACCAGCGGCGCGTGACCCACGCCTCGCCGGCGGCGCCGGGCGTGCGCGCCATGACCGCGTGTTTCGGCAACTCGGTGCAACTGGGCATTCCGCTGGCGGCCTCGGTGCTGGGCGAGGCGGGGCTGGCCATTCACCTCACCATCGTGAGCCTGCACGCGCTCACCATCCTCACCCTCATGACAGCGCAGGTGGAACTGGCGCTGGCGCGGGACCGCGCGCGCCAAGGCCTGGCCGATGGCCACCTGGGCCGACTGCTGCGCGAAACCGCACGCAAAACGGTGATTCACCCGGTGGTGCTGCCCATCGTTTTGGGCCTGCTGGTCAATGCCAGCGGCGTGAGCGTGCCGTTGCTGCTGGACGAGTTGCTGGTGCAACTGGGGCAGGCGGTGGTGCCGCTGTGCCTGGTGCTAATCGGCGTCTCGCTCAATCAATACGGTTTCGTGTTCTCCGGCCGGGGCATGGCGGCGCTGGTGGCGTTCAAGCTGCTGGTGATGCCCGCGGTGGTGCTGGTGGTGGGGCACTGGGTGTTCGCGCTCGAAGCCCTGCCGCTCACAGTGGTGGTGATGGCCGCCGCCCTGCCCGCGGGCAGCAACCCGCTGCTGTTTGCCCAGCGCTACCGGGTGCTGGAGGCCGAAACCACCTCGGCCATTGCCATGTCCACCATCGGTTTTTTACTGACTGCGCCGCTTTGGCTGGCGGTGGTGGCTTGGGTGGTGGGCGCCTGAGCGGGGCGCT
>JAIFNE010000001.1 GCA_020047875.1 Hydrogenophaga sp. | reverse complement strand
GCCCCGGCCATCGAGCGCCTGCGCCGCCTGCGCCAGACCATCAGCACCCAGACGCCCGACCTCGCGCCCGTCTCGGTGGCCCTGCGGGAGCTGCGCAATCTCGGTTGAAGGCTGCGGTCTGGCGCGCCCGGTACGGGCAAGCCTGGCCCTTTCGCCTGTCAGACCCCGCAACACATGGGCTCGCACCACCCGCACCGCACCTCACCCATCTGGCTGCTGGCCAGCGCCGCGCTGTGTCTGCTCGCCGCGGTGGGGTGCGGCTATTTTTATGCCGTCCTGTACTGGCCTTACCGAGCGCTGTTCGACCCCGATGGCCGCTACCTGGACGAGGCCACCATGGTGGTCTACCACCAGCAAACCGGTGTGCTGCTGGTGTTTGCCGTGGTGTTCTTCGCTCTGGCGATGCTCGCGGGCGCTGCGTGGTTTGCCAGCCGGCGGTTCCCGGGCGGTGCAGGCTCTTCGTGAGCTGGGCAGCCAGCCGTTTCCTGGGGCCATCCGCGGCCCTCAGGGCGCTTTCGGTGGCGGGGGATAATCGGCCCCACGCGTGCTGGATGGCAGGTTTTTTTCTGTTCGCCTTTCAGCGTCGGTGCCCGCGCAGCCTGTGCGCCCGGCAGCGCCCCCTTTGACCCCACAGATACGGTTTCACCCATGGCTCAATACGTCTTTTCCATGAACCGGGTCGGCAAGATCGTGCCGCCCAAACGACAAATCCTGAAGGACATCTCGCTGTCCTTCTTCCCCGGCGCCAAGATCGGCGTGCTCGGCACCAACGGCTCGGGCAAGTCCACGCTGCTCAAGATCATGGCTGGCATCGACAAGGAAATCGAGGGCGAAGCCATCCCCATGCCGGGTATCCGCATCGGGTACCTGCCGCAAGAGCCGCAGCTCAACCCGGAGCAAAACGTGCGTGAGGCGGTGGAAGAAAGCCTGGGTGAGGTGCGCGCGGCGCAAAAACGGCTCGACGAGGTGTATGCCGCCTATGCCGAGGAAGACGCCGACTTCGACGCTTTGGCCGCCGAACAGGCCAAGCTCGAGGCCATCATTTCCACCGCCGGCACCGACAGCGAGCACCAGATCGAGATTGCCGCCGACGCGCTGCGCCTGCCACCGTGGGACGCCCAGATCGGCGTGCTTTCGGGCGGCGAGAAGCGCCGGGTGGCGCTGTGCTGCCTGCTGCTCTCCAAGCCCGACATGCTGCTGCTCGACGAGCCCACCAACCACCTGGACGCCGAGTCGGTCGACTGGCTGGAGCAGTTCCTGGCCCGCTTCCCTGGCACCGTGGTGGCGATCACCCACGATCGTTACTTCCTGGACAACGCGGCCGAGTGGATTCTGGAACTCGACCGCGGCAGCGGTCACCCCTACAAGGGCAATTACTCCAGCTGGCTGGAGCAAAAAGAAGCCCGCCTGGAGCAGGAGCAGCGCACCGAAGATGCCCGCTCCAAGGCCATGAAGAAGGAGCTGGAATGGGTGCGGCAGAACCCCAAGGGCCGGCAGGCCAAGAGCAAGGCGCGCCTGGCGCGCTTTGAAGAACTGAGCGACGTCGATTACCAGAAGCGCAACGAGACCAACGAGATCTTCATTCCCGTGGCTGAGCGCCTGGGCAATGAGGTGATCGAGTTCAAGGGCGTGTCCAAGAGCTTTGGCGACCGGGTGCTGATCGACAACCTGAGCTTCCAGATTCCGGCGGGCGCCATCGTCGGCATCATCGGACCGAACGGCGCCGGCAAGTCCACGCTGTTCAAGTTGATCAGCGGCAAGGAGCAGCCGGACAGCGGCGAAGTCAAGATTGGTCAAACCGTGAAGATGGCGGTGGTCGACCAGAGTCGCGAAGACCTGGCCAACGACAAGACCGTGTGGCAGGACATTTCTGGCGGCCTGGACATGATCACGGTGGGTAAGTTCCAGATGCCCAGTCGCGCCTACTGCGGCCGCTTCAACTTTTCCGGCGGCGACCAGCAAAAGCGCGTGGGCAGCCTCTCGGGCGGCGAGCGCGGTCGCCTGCACCTGGCCAAGACGCTGGCTGAGGGCGGCAACGTGTTGCTGCTCGACGAGCCGTCGAACGACCTCGACGTGGAAACCCTGCGCGCACTGGAAGAGGCTTTGCTGGAGTTTGCCGGTTGCGCGCTGGTGATCAGCCACGACCGCTGGTTCCTGGACCGCATCGCCACCCACATCCTGGCTGCCGAGGGCGACAGCCAGTGGACCTTCTTCAACGGCAACTACCAAGAATACGAAGCCGACAAGAAGAAGCGCCTGGGCGAAGAGGGCGCCAAGCCCCGGCGCGCCCGCTTCAAGTCGCTGGGCTGAAGCCCGGCGGGGTGAGATCTATTGGGAGAGACGGGATTGGAACTGACTGACGAACGCATCCTCGCTGACACCCGCCGCTGGATCGAAAAGGCGGTGATCGGGCTGAACCTGTGTCCGTTCGCTCGGGCGGTGTATGTGAAGAACCAGGTGCGCATCGTGGTCAGCCGCGCGCGCCATCTGGACGCTTTTCTGGACGAGCTCGACGCCGAGCTCGACCGCCTGCAAAACACGCCCGCCGCTGAAATCGACACCACCCTGCTGGTGCACCCGACGCTGTTTCCCGACTTTCTGCAGTTCAACGATTTCCTGGGTCTGGTTGACGACGTGGTGACCGAGCACGATCTCGACGGCGTGATCCAGGTGGCAAGCTTTCACCCGCAGTTCCAGTTTGAAGGGGTCGATCCCGACGACATCAGCAACGCCACCAACCGCGCGCCGTTCCCCATGCTGCACCTGCTGCGGGAAGACAGCGTGGAGCGTGCGGTGGCCAGCGACGCCGGCGATGCCGACGCGATCGTCGAGCGCAACATCGCCACGCTGCAGGCGCTGGGGCATGAGGGCTGGCGCGCTTTGTTGTCGAAAGACTGAAGTGAGGGGTTTTTTTGCCGAATTCCTGGGTGGCCTTCGCACAGAATCGGCACAATCCGCCTCAAATCCCTTCGCGTCCGTCTGGTGGCGCCCCAAACCATGAATGTTCCCGCCGATGCTTCCCTGAAGGCCTGCCTGAATGAGGCGGTTGCCTTGGCGCGCATCTGGGTTCCCCGCTGGCTTGAACAGGTGGGCGCCGAGCTCTACCAGCGTGAGTCAGCGGCACTGCATGGCTTTGAGAAGCATGGTCTGGGTCACGCACGCACCCAGCTCCTCACCCACCGCGATCTGCTGGCCACCCGCTTCCTGGAAGCTCTCGAAGCAGATCTTGCGAACACCGAAACCGCGTCGCCTGCCGGTTCGGGCCGGGCGGGCGCCGCGCCGCGTCGCCTCACCGCGCTGAGCTTTGACCAGCTGGAGCTGATGGACGACGCGCAGGTGCAACAAACGGTGGATCTGGCGCGCTGGCAGCAGATCGTGAAGATGGCCTGCGACGAGGAGTTGGCCGCTTTCTGCGCCCGCATCAGCCGGGCCCAGGGTTTTGACGCGGTACGCATGGAGGCCAATCCGCTCAAGCCCGATGCGGTGGTGGCCGCGCTGGTGCGCGCAATGGACACGTTGAGCGTGGCCGAAGAGGTGCGTGCCCGCTGGCTGCATGTGGGTGCGCTGCCGCTGGGTCAGGCACTGGCCGACTTCTATCGCCAGCTGGAAAGTGGTCTGGAGCGCCAGGGTGTGGCCGCGGCGGGCTATGTGGTGATCCAGGCGCCGGAGTCCCGGGGTGTGGTGGGCAGCGCGGCGCGGCGCGGCCCCACCGACAGCGTACTGCCGTCTTCCCTGCCAGGCCGCGATCCGTTGCTCACGCTGGACCACCTGCACCAGTTGCTGGTGGGCAATCTGGAGCAAGACAGTGGCGGCGGCAACGCGATGGTGCGCACACTGGCCGGCGAGGTGGTCACGCTGCTGCTGCGCGGCATCGCAGAAGACACGCGGCTGCTGCGCCCGGTGCGCGATCTGGTGCAGATGCTTAAAGAGCCTCTGCTTGAGCTGGCCCGAAGCGAACCCCGATTTTTTGCCGACCGGCAGAACCCGGCCCGCCAGCTGCTCGACGAAATCACCGCGCGCAGCCTGGCCTTCACCAGCGAGGAGCAGAGTGGTTTCGGCAGTTTTGCGCGCCATGTGCTGGATGCGGTGAAGGCGATGCAGGCCGCCGGCCCGCAGCTGGGCGAACAAATGCCCGGCGCCCTGCAGCGTTTCAGGGCGGCGGTGTCTCCCGCGGCCGCGCCCGCCCAGGGCGTGGCGCTGCAGACGCTGGTGCGGGTGGAGCAGCGCAACCTGCTGGCCGAGCGCATCGCCGACGAGATCGAGGCCCGGCCCGACTTCGCGCGCGCGCCGGGCCTGGTGCGCCGCTTCCTCGCTGGCCCGTGGTCACAGGTGATTGCCCATGCCCGCCTGTCTGCCGAGGCCGGACAGGCGCCGGGCGGCGCGGATGCGCCGGCGGTGCGTTACATGGATGTGTTGCCCGATCTGTTGTGGTCGAGCCAGCTGGCGCAGGCCAGCCGCAACCGTCCGCGTCTGATCAAGATCATTCCCCATGTGCTGCGCACGCTGCGCGAGGGCCTGGACACCATCGAGTACCCGCGCGGCCAGTCGGAGCCTTTTTTCCAGGCGCTGATGGGCCTGCACGAAGCGGCCTACAAAACCCAGCATCTGGGTGGCACCGAGCCGAGCTCGGGCTTCGATCTCGATGATGAGCTGGTCGATCGGCGTCATGGCCTGGAGCCCGAGCCGTGGATTCAGGCCACCGAGGCGCGCGATTCGGGCTTCATGACCGATGCCGACATGCTGCCCCCGCCCGATTTTGCCGACACCCAGTTGCTTGTCAGCGACTGGCAGACGATCGAGAGCGCGCCTCCGGAGACCTTGCGGGTCGGCGCCTGGGTGGACCTCAAAGAGCATGGCCAGATGCAGCGCTGCCAGCTCACCTGGGCCAGCCCGCACGGGCGGATCTTCCTGTTCACCGCGCCCGAAGGCCGCTCGGTCTCGCTCAGCCGCTCCGGGCTGGACCGGCTGCAGCGCGCCGGCCTGCTGCGGGTGGTGGCGGGACACGGCGTGGTGGACGACGCGCTCGACTCGGTGGCCCGCCAGGCGCGGGACAACAGCGCGAGCCACTGAACGGCTGTGAGCGCAGCCGCTCAGCCCTTGCGCAGCAGCTTCTTGCGCACCAGCCCGATGTTGCTGCGCAGCGCGTACAGCTCATCGGTGAAAGACAGCGGCACCACCACCTTTTCCACCTTGCGCTCCATGGCATCGAGCTGCTCCAGCAGCGCCCGCTCCGAGCCCGCGCCCTCGGATTCGTGGTGTTGCTCGATCTCGCGCAGCTCGGCATACCAGCGGAACACCCGCGAGCGGATGCGAAAGGTATAGAGCGGCGGCACGATGCGCGAGAGCGGCAGCGCCAGCGCGATGATCAGGCCCATGGCCAGCCACATGCGCTCGACCAGGTTGGCGAGCCAGAACGGCAGGTAGCGCTGCAGAAACGGCGGTCCGTTGCGGATGGCGCGCACCGCCTCTGGCGACAGCGGCACCTCACTGTGTTCCAGGCTCGGGTACTCGCCGGCGCGGCTGAACCAGCCCGAGCCGCCGTGCAGCCGGGTGGC
>JAIFNE010000114.1 GCA_020047875.1 Hydrogenophaga sp. | reverse complement strand
ACAGCAGTTTGTGAGTGACCAGCATGCCATCGGGCCGGCGCCCCACGATGTCGGTGAAGGTACCGCCGCGGTCGATCCAGAACTGCCAGCGTTTGTCTTGAGGCGTTGGTTGGTTGGTCTGCATGGGGTCTCCGTCTGAGGTGGGCTGCTGTAGAGAATGAAGATAGGGCTTGAGGGTTGGGTGACGGCGCCGAGCGCGCTTCTCGGAGTGTTGCACTGCCACTTGGGCGCGTGCCACCACCGCCACGAGACACGTACTCGGGTCAAGCTGCCTCATCACATGCCCTTGGCGGGCAAACGGTGCGTTACATCTTGCTAGGCAGCCAAAGCACCAGCTCCGGAAAGAAATAGAGGAGGAGCACCGCGCCCAGCATCAGCAGAAACATCGGAAACGCAGCGCGTGCGAGGTAGGTGATCTGGTGACCGGTGAGGCCCTGCAAGACAAACAGGTTCATACCCACTGGCGGCGTGATCTGCGCCATCTCCACCACCAGCACCACGAAGATCCCGAACCAGATCAGATCAATGCCAGCGGCCTGCACCGTGGGCATCAACACACCAATGGTGAGCACCACCATGGAGATGCCATCGAGGAAACAGCCCAGGATCAGAAAGAAGATGGTGAGGCAGATCACCAGCACCAGCGGCGAGAGGTTCAGCGCACCGATGAATTCGGCGAGTTCGCGCGGAAGCCCGACAAAGCCCATGGCCAGCGTCAGAAAGGCAGCGCCCGCGAGAATCAGCCCGATCATGCAGTACACCCGGCAGGCAGCTGCCACACCCTCGCCGACTTTTTTCCAGCTCAGGCTGCCCTCAGCCGCTGCGAGCGCAAAAGAGCCGAGCACACCGATGGCAGCGGCCTCGGTGGCGGTTGCCACACCCGAATAAATCGATCCCAGCACCGCGCCGATCAGCAGCACCACCGGGATCAGGTGGCGCGAAGCAAACAGCTTCTGACGCAGGCTGAAGTCGGCATCGGCGGCGGGGATCTTGTCTTTGTTGAACAGCGACCAGATGGCGATGTAACCCATGAACAGCGTGGCCAGCAGCAGGCCCGGCAAGACGCCGGCGACGAACAGTTTGGCGATCGACACATCGGCTGCAACGCCGTAGACGATCATGATGATGGACGGCGGAATCAGCAGGCCCAGCGTGGCCGCACCCGCCAGCGTGCCCACCGCGATCGACTCCGGATAGCCGCGCTGGCGCAGTTCAGACAACGAGATGCGGCCGATCGTGGCGCAGGTGGCGGCCGACGAGCCCGAGACCGCCGCAAAGATGGTGCTGCCAATCACATTCACATGCAGCAATCGCCCGGGCATGCGGTTGAACCACGGCGCCAGACCTTGAAACATGTCCTGAGACAGACGGGTGCGAAACAAAATTTCCCCCATCCACAGAAACAGCGGCAGCGCGGTCAGCGTCCAGCTGGAGCTGGCGCCCCAGATGGTCAGCGCCATGGCATCGCCCACCGGGCGCGAACTCACAAACTCCATGGCCACCATGCCCACCACGAGCAAGGACAAACCGATCCACACACCAGAGGCCAGAATCACGAACAGAAAAATGACCAGGCCCAAAGCCAGCAGCACGTCCATGGAGCACTTTCAATAAATTGACAGGAAAAATGCTGCACGCCAGACGGCGTCGCAGCGCGCAGCGCTCACTCCGTGGGCGTGGCTTCACCGGAGGGTTCTTTGAAGAAAGGTCGCCCTTGAACCCGGTTGACCAGGGCATGCAAGAAGGCCAACGCAAAGCCCACCGTGCCCAGCGCCATGCTGAGCTGGGGAATCCACATGGGTGTGGCGTCGCCGGTGGGTGCCACGTCGTGATAGAGATGCGAAAACCAGACCAGGCGGCAGGAAAACCAGGCCAGATAGGTGGCCATGATCAGCCCGAAACCCAGGCCCCAGTACTCCAGCGCAGCCCGGGCGCGAGGCCCCACGTTTTGCAGCAGCACCGTCACGCGGATGTGGTCGCCCTGCTGAAGCGCCGAGGGCAATGCCAGAAAGAAGGCGGCCGCAATGGAGTAACCCGCGTAGCCGTCCAGCCCGCTGATGCTCAAGCCGTCCACCAGGCGGGTGGCGATGTTCAGCGTGATGGCGATCAAGGCGCCGAACATGGACAGACAGGCCAGCACCAACAAGCTGCGGTAAGTGAATCGGGCAAAGGTGTCCATGGTGGCCTCGCAGGCAACGGTGTTTCAAAGGGGGGTTGCATGCCCACGCTTGGGGCATGCGAAAGGGGCGCAGCGCTGGGTGTCCGCACCCTCAGGGCTTACTTCTTGCGGTAAGCATCAATGATGGTTTTGCCGTCGGCTCCAGCCGAGGCCAGCCAGTCGTTGGTCATGGTCTCGCCGATGGCGGCCAGCGCCTTTTTCACGCTGTCTGATGGCTCGGCAATCGTCACGCCGTTGGCCTTGAGAATGGCAATCGAATCGGTATCCACCTTCTCGCTGGCTGCCGTGCCGCGCTGCTCGGCCGCCGCGGCTGCTTTAAGCACCGCGTCTTGCGTGGGCTTATCCAGCGCATCAAAAGCCTTCTGGCTCACCGCGGTCACATTGCGCGGCAACCACGCATTGACCGTGTAGAAGTGCTTCACCTGCTCGAACAGCTTGCCGTCGGCGCCGCTGGCGCTGGAGGTGAGGAAGTTGTTAACAGCGCCGGTGGCCAACGCCTGGCTCAGTTCGGGCAGCTGAATGGTCACTGGCGAGGCGCCCAGCAGTTGGGCAATTTTGGTGGTGGCTGGGTTGTAGGCGCGCATCTTGGTGCCTTTGAAGTCGTCCGCGCTGGTGATCGGCTTGACCGAGTACAGCGACTGGCCCGGCCATGGCACCGAGAACAGCATCTTGATGCCTTGCGAGGCGAGCACCTTGGTCTGCGCGGGCCTGGCTGCCTCGTGCAGACGCTTGGCGTCGGCGTAGCTGGTGGCGAGGAAGGGGATCGAGTCCACCCCGAACAGCGGGTTTTCGTTGGCCATGCCAGAAATGATGAACTCGCCAGCGGGCGCCAAGCCGCTTTGGATCGCGCGCTTGATCTCGGGCTGCTTGAACAAAGCGCCGCCCGGATGGACCGTGATTTTGAGTTTGCCTCCAGTGGCCTGCTCCACGTCTTTGGCGAACTGAACCACGTTCTGGGTCTGGAAGGTGTTGGCGTTGTAGCCCGTGGGCAGATCCCACGTGGTTTGCGCCTGGGTCAGGCCAACGAATGCAACGGATGAGATGGCGTAGATGAACTTTTTCATGGGAGGCTCCTGGGTTAAAAACTGGCCAGCTGGCTGTTGAAGAGATCGGTGATGAGCATCGCGCCGGGCGCGTGGGTGATGCACAGGGGTGGACGTGCCTGGCGAATCGCCGCCTGGGGTGTGACGCCACAGGCCCAGAACACCGGCAGTTCGTCCGGTAACACCTCAACTGCATCGCCGTAATCCGGCGCTGCAAGGTCGTGGATGCCAATGAGAGCGGGGTCGCCCAGGTGCACCGGGGCGCCATGCACCTGCGGGAAGCGCGACGTCACCTGCACCGCACGGATGGCGTCAGCCGCCTTCATGGGCCGCATCGACACCACCATCGGCCCATGAAACGGCCCAGCCGCTTGCGTGGGCAGGTTGGAGCGGTACATGGCCACGTTCTTGCCCTGCTCCACATGGCGCAGGCGCAAGCCAGCTTCCATCAAGGCCTGCTCGAAGGAAAAAGAGCAACCGATCACAAACGTCACCAGGTCTTCACGCCACAAGGCGGTGATGTCAGCGCGCTCCTCAACCAACTCGCCATCGCGCCAGACGCGGTACATCGGCACGTCGGTGCAGATGTTGATGTCCTGCCCCAGGGTGGGCAGCATGGGATCACCGGGTTCGGAGACCGCCAGCACCGGGCATGGCTTGGGGTTTCGCTGGCAAAAGCGCAAAAAGTCGTTGGCCTCGCGCTCGGGCAAGATCACCACATTGCCCTGAACACGGTCTTGCGCAGCGCCGCTGGTGTGAGAGGTCCAGCGCCCTTGGCGAATGGCTCGGCGCAAACTCGGCAGGTCATCAACCGATGACGACTCGTTCTTGGGTGCGGCATCCAGAATGGTCATTGTTCGTTCAACTCCGGGGTGGTGGGTGGCGCTTTGGCCACTGCGAAGCCCGCATTGTGTTGAGCGAAGACCATCCGATCAAATGGAAAAACTTTCACTAAGCTCATCACTTTTTTCGATGATCGAAAAAGGGGCGAAGTGCACCATTTCGCCCTTGTTTCACTCTTGTTTTATGCACCAGAGCGGAGCATATTGGGTCACCTGAACCGACCTGCAGCCCGCTTGCCTCTCAACGCTTGGGCTTGCGATCAGGGAAAACACCGACGAAGGCAACGGCGGAACTCACCACCGCCTCGACCGCCCGCGAAGAGGGATCGGTCCGGTAGCTGGCATGGATCGGCAAAGGCGCCAGGCTCGCCTCGCACTTCAGCACCTTGAGATCGTTGTAGCCGTCGATGCGGCTCACTGCTTGCAACGGAAGCGTCGCCACGCCCAAGCCACCTTGCACCAGCTGGATCATGGCGGAGATGGAAGACACGGTGTGAATGCGGCCCGGGATTTCGCCAGACTGGCGAAACAGCTCCAGCAGCATCACGTGGGGCTGCGAGCCGCGCTGGAAGGTGAGGATTTCCCGCGCAGCGATCTCGGGCAAGGTGAAGCGCCGCTTCCGATCGACGCTGGCACTCCCGATGAAGCCCATGGCCATGGGCGGGAGCGCCAGGGTTCGCACCTCCTCGCCGGTGGCAGGCAAAGCAGCAAACACCAAATCTTGTGTACCGCGTGTGACCTGATCAATCAGGATCGGCGAGGTCTCCACCGACAGCTCCAGCTCAAGCTCGGGGAAGTCCTCGCGCAAGCGCCCGATCCAGGGAATCAGCCAGGCGTGCAGCACCGATTCGATGGCACCAATACGCATGGACACCGCCGCGGTGCCGCCCGTGCCCATCTCGCCCTTGATCTCCCGCTGTAACTCCAGCAAACGCTGCGCGTAGACCAGAAACCGGGTACCGGCGACCGTCATACGAAATTGCTTGTCGCGGCGGTCCAGCAGCAAAACCCCCAGCTCCTCCTCCAGCGTGGCAATGCGGCTGGACATGGCGGACTGGGTGAGAAACAACTTCTCAGCGGCGCGCGTCACGCTTTTGAGGGTGGCCACCCAGTAAAAGGCTTCGACAAAGCGCAGGTTCATGGCAGATGCGGTCTCGCTGTGGGGGAATCCTCAAGAGTGTGGTGTCGGCCCGTGGCGCGCTCAATTGGGAGTTGCCCCGGCGTTGCCAGAACAGATGCGCGATCGCTCAGGCGCTCGATGCCGCCATCCCTTCCTCTAAGATCGCACGAAAGCCCGACCCGGGCGCATCTCAATGGCAAGGACTTTTGTGTTCAAGAATGTGACGTTGTACCGCATCGCGCCCGGCTGGGCCCCGATGCAGCAAGCCATGGAATCCGCACTGGATGCCGCGCGCTTCGTGCCCTGCGGCGCCACCCAAGACAAGTCGGCGGGCTGGGTCGAGCCGCGCGGTGAAGCGCACGGCCCGCTGGTGGA